>DATFFX010000075.1:0-10751 GCA_035249825.1 Gemmatimonadales bacterium
CGGCGCCTATACCAAGATGCAGGCCCGTGGTCGGGTGGCCATGGGCGTGGATCAGTACACGTCCATGCACCAGTTCGAGTCGTTGTCCGACGGCGGACGCATCAGTCTGCAGCGCGATCCCGCCGACTCCGCGGGTGTTGCGCGGATCCGGGAGCACATGCGGCTCATTGTGCGCGCCTTTGGGGATGGAGACTTCACGATACCCGGCTTCGTACACGCCGGGAACGTTCCCGGGACCACCGTGATGCGTAGTCATAAATCGCTCATCCGGTACACCACAGACAGTCTACCGGGCGGTGCTCAGGTACGACTCCAGAGCTCGGATTCGGTAGCCATTAGCGCGATCCATGAGTTCCTGGCCTTTCAACGCCACGATCATCGGGCCAACTCCGGTACCCCGCATTGAGGTCTTCCATGCTCCAGGAGTCCATTGCCGCCATTCTGGATCGAGATCTCCGTGCCCTTCGGCGGGAAGTCGAGGCCTATCCCAACGAGCAAGCCCTGTGGCAAGAAGTTCCGGGAATCGCAAATGTGGCTGGAACTCTGGTATTACATCTTGCGGGAAACGTTCAGCACTACGTGGGAGCCAGGCTGGGTCAGACCGGATACATCAGAAATCGGCCCGCGGAGTTCACCCGGCGAGACGTCTCACGCGCCGAGCTGGTGCGCGAGATCGAGGCAGCACGGGCGGCGGTACGGTCAGCCCTGTCCGGCTCCACAGTCCCGAATCTCGAGGCTGAGTTCCCGGAAGTAGTTGGCTCGGCAAAGGTGAACACCGGCGATTATCTGGTGCATCTTGCGACCCATTTTGCCTATCACCTGGGCCAGATCGACTATCACCGGCGAGTGGTCACGGGGCAGGGAACAACGATTGATGCCATGCGTCCGTCCGACCTGAGCTCGGCACGATCAGCGTCGTGAGCGTCAAGCGAGAAGTGCTCGTGCTGGTTGGGATGGTTCTCGCAGTTGATGCGATTTTCGTCGGGCTGTACTTCTTCGCCGGAATCGGGAACGCCGGGGATACCACGAAGGTGGTGTTTACCGTGGTGTGGACGGTGATCACGCTCGCCGTCGTGCTCCATGGCCTCAAGCGTATCAGGAGTTTCCGAGGAGCGCGCTGAACGGCCAAGCCCGAAGGCCCGGGGTCTCGGCGACGAGCGCCTGGGCCTCTTGCGCCGATTTAACTAATCGATTAATTAGAAGTCATGTCGGACGTCCCCAGTAAAGCGCAGATCCTAGATGCCGCCGAGCGGCTCTTCAGCGCTCAGGGCTTCTCCGGCACCACCATCAAGCAGATCGGGCATGCTGCGGGGGTGAACAGCGCCCTCCTGTACTACTACTTCGATGACAAGGAGCGGCTTTACCGCTCGGTGCTCGAGCGGCTTGTCGGCCAACTCGTCCTTCGCACCCTGGAACGCCTGAAAGCCGATGCCTCGCCGTCCGACAGGATCCGTGGCTTCATCGAGGCACAGGTGGAAACCTTCGTCGTCAACCCCGAATTGCCGCGCCTTTTCATGCGCGAGATGCTCGATCACGACGCCACCCATGCGGTGGAGCAGATACAGCACCTTGCCGCCACCAGTTTCAAGGCGCTCTGTGATACGATAGCCGAAGGGCAGAAGCAGGGGGCTTTCCGTTCCGATGTCGATCCGAAGTTCGCGGCAATCTCCACGGTAGGGCAGGTGGCCTACTTCTTCCTTGCCCGCCCGGCAGTTCGGATCCTGCTCGGTGCTGACCGGGATCTATCTCATCGAACCATCGTTGCGTTTGCCCGCCACGCGGCGGACTTCTCACTTGCTGCGCTCGGGTCCGGGGCACGGCGGCCCCGAAAGCGGAGGACTCGATGAGATCCCTGAGCTGCTGGTTGCTGCTCAGCGCCATCGTGGCCTGCGGTAGTGATGATTCCGACGAGGTGATCGCGACGGGCACCATCGAGATGATCGAAATCGACGTGGCCCCACAGGTGCCCGCCCGGGTCGTCACGGTCAGGGTCGAAGAGGGTCAACTGGTGGAGCCGGGTGACACGCTCGCCACTCTGCTCCAGGCGACAACCAGAGCCGACGTGACGGCACACGAGGCCAGAGTCCGTGCTGCCGAAGCAGCCTTACGTGAGGCTCGTGCCGGAGCGCGACCCGGCGAGATCGACCAGGCAGAAGCCGAGCTGAGGCAGGCCGAGGCTGAGCTCGTGAGGGCTGAACGTGACCTGAAGCGATTGCAGCCCTTGGTCGAGGCAGGCGCGGAAAGTCCGCAGCGCCTCGACGCCGCGACCGCAGCTGCGGCCACCGCAGCTGCGCGACGCGATGTGGTGCGCGAAGAGGTTCAGCTCCTTCGGGAGGGCACCCGGCCAGAGCGCATTGCCCGAGCCCGTGCCGAGCTGGCCACCGCGCGCGCCGAGCTGGCGGCTGCCCGGGCAGTAGCCGGCGATTTGATCCTCACCGCGCCGGTCAGAGGAACCGTGTTATCGCGAAATGCCGAGCCGGGTGAAATGCTCGCCTCCGGAGAATCCGTCCTCACACTGGGCGAGAGTGGGGCGATTTACACCAGAGTGTACGTACCAACGCGTCAGCTCCCGCTGGTACGCCAAGGGCAGGCGGCTACCGCGTATCTGGATGGATTTCCCGATCGCGAGTTCCGGGGAACAGTGGTGGCCATCAGCACCAGGGCCGAGTTCACTCCGCGAATCGCCCTTACGGAGAAGGAGCGCGCCAACCTGGTATTTGGCGTCAAAGTGTCGCTCCACGACACGACAGGCATGCTCAAGGCCGGACTGCCGGCCACTGTCCGAATCCACTCCGGAGGCTCACGGTGACGAGCAGCCTTCCTACAGAAGTGGCGGTAAATGTCCAGGGACTGAGAAAGGTGTTCGGCTCGCGAGTGGCGGTTGAGAATCTGGACCTCAGGATTCGATCGGGCGAAGTGTTCGGACTTCTGGGCCCGAATGGCTCGGGTAAGACCACCACCATCCGCATGCTGTGCGGGCTCATGACTCCCACCGCCGGCTCGGCCACTGTCGTGGGCTTCGACGTGATCGCCTTCCCGGAACAGGTGCGTCGCAGGATTGGCTACATGTCACAGCGCTTCGGGCTGTATGACGATCTCACCGCGGCGGAAAACATGCGGTTCTATGCTTCCTTGTATGGTCTGAGAGGCGAGGCCCGCCGTCTGCGGATTCAGGAACAGCTAGCGGAGCTCGGCCTGGAAGAGCGGGCGAACCAGCTGGCCGGTACCATGAGCGGTGGCTGGAAGCAACGGCTCGCACTGGCCTGCGCGACGACGCATCGTCCCGCAATGCTGTTCCTGGATGAGCCCACTGCCGGGGTAGATCCCGCCTCGCGCCGTCTCCTCTGGCAATGGGTCTATGGTCTGGCCAAAGAGGGAACCACCATCCTGGTAACAACCCACTACATGGATGAGGCCGAGCGCTGCGAACGGCTGGCGTTTCTCTCGCGCGGTCACCTGATTGCCGTGGGCACGGTGACAGAGGTTCTTACGCAATTCGGCCAGCCAACCATCGAGGACGTGTTCATCGAGCTGCAGCGCCGGGACGAGGGAGCAGTCGTATGAGCCTGTGGCCGATGCTCTGGAAGGAAGTGGTGCAGCTCCGGCGTGATCGATTCACCCTGGCCATGATGCTTGGCATCCCCGCCTTACAACTAATCATCTTCGGCTACGCCATTCGCACCGAGGTGCGCCATTTGGCGACCGTGGTGCTCGATGAATCGCGCACCCCTGAAAGCCGCGCGCTCGTCAGCGTACTCCGCAACACCGGCAGCTTCGATGTCACGGAGTGGGTTTCCACCCGAGCTGAACTGGCTGACCGCATTGAAGGAGGGGCTGCCAGCGCCGCACTCGTTATTCCACCAGACTTCATGCGCGACATCAAACGGGGCCGCACCGCATCGGCTCAGATGATTGTGGACGCTGCTGACCCGATGGCGTCCTCGGCGGCTATGTCCGGTGCCGCGCGGGCGGGCGTCGCGCGGTCTGCCGCTCTGGGAGGTCCGAATGGACGGCCCATGCCGCTCGAGGTCAGGGTCCGGCCCTGGTACAATCCGGGCTTGCGGGACGAGGTGTATATCGTGCCCGGGATCATCGGTGTGCTGCTCTCCCTCACCATGGTTCTGATCACCAGCATCGCGATTGTCCGGGAGCGCGAGCGGGGCACGCTGGAGCAGCTTATCGTCACGCCGATAGATAAGACCAGCCTCATCCTCGGCAAGCTTGTGCCATTTCTCGGCATTGGCTTCGTGCAGATGACCGTGGTCCTGTTTCTCGGCTGGCTGCTATTCGACGTCCCGGTCCGTGGCAGCCTCACCCTGCTGTACGGAATGACGTTCGCCTTCATCGTGGCGAACCTCGGGCTGGGCCTCCTGATGTCGACGCTGGTTCACAGTCAACTCCAGGCCATGCAGCTTGGCTTTCTCTTTCTCCTCCCGAACATTCTCCTTTCCGGGTTCATGTTTCCCCGCAGTGCCATGCCGGCTCCAGCCCAGTGGCTCGGAAGCGCACTACCCCTTACGTACTTTCTGGAGGTACTCCGCGGCGTGCTGCTCAAAGGGGTCGGCTGGAGTCACCTTTGGGAGGAGGGCATCATTCTCACGGCGTTCGCATTGGTCCTCGTAAGCCTCAGTGTCAACCGGTTCTCCAAGACCATCGAGTAGAAATCATGCGAGTCTGGCCTGGCGCCCCGGCCCCTTTGGGCGCCACGTGGGACGGCGAGGGGACCAATTTTGCGGTCGCTTCCGGGCACGCCTCACGGGTGGAGCTCTGCCTCTTTGCGGAACCCGGCGCTGCCACCGAGTCGGAGCGCATCGTGCTCCGGGAGCGCAGCGGCGACGTCTGGCACTGCTATCTGCCCGAGGCCCGGCCCGGCCAGGCCTACGGATACCGGGTGCACGGTCCCTATGCGCCGGAGCTCGGCCATCGCTTCAATCCGGCAAAGCTTCTGCTCGATCCGTATGCCAAAGCGATCAGTGAGACCATCCGGTGGAGCGACTCTCTGATGGGATATCCGCTGCGAAGTGCGGATCCCGATCGCGATCTGCTTCCGGACCCGAGCGACAGCGCACCAGCGATGCCGAAGGGCATCGTGGTGGAGTCGGCTTTCACCTGGGGCGCCGACCGGCCCCCTCGAACCCCATGGACGCAGACCCTGATCTATGAATGCCACGTAAAGGGCATGACCAAGCTGCACCCCGGCGTTCCCGAACCGCTCCGAGGGACCTATCTGGGATTGGTCACTGATCCCGTTCTGGACCATCTCCACAGCCTGGGCGTTACTGCCGTCGAGCTGCTTCCAGTCCATCATGTGGCCAACGAGCGGAGGCTGATGGAGCACGGCCTGATCAACTACTGGGGCTATAGCTCGATCGGTTACTTCGCGCCCGATGTGCGCTACGCCACTGGTGCAGGTCATCACGGTGAGCAGGTGTCGCAGTTCAAGTCCATGGTGAGAGAGTTCCACCGCGCCGGCATCGAGGTGCTCCTCGATGTGGTGTACAATCACACCGGAGAAGGAAACCACCTGGGACCAACTCTCTCGTTTCGAGGAATCGATAATGCGCGCTATTATCGCCTGCAGCCGGACAATCTGCGGCTCCAGGAGGACTTCACCGGATGCGGCAATACCGTGGACCTGCGCCACCCCCGCACCAGGCAGCTGGTGCTCGACAGTCTGCGGTACTGGGTGGAAGAGATGCATGTCGATGGTTTTCGGTTCGACATTGCTCCCGTGCTGGGTCGGGACGATCATGGCTTCAACCCTGAGGCAGAGTTCTTTCACCTGGTTCGGCAGGATCCCCTGTTGTCTCAGGTCAAGTTGATCGCCGAGCCATGGGACCTGGGGCCGGGGGGCTACCAGACCGGCAACTTTCCGGCGGGATGGAGCGAGTGGGACGACAAGTACCGGGACGCGGTCCGGCACTTCTGGAGGGGAAATCCTGGTGTAGGGGAGCTTGCATCACGATTGGCGGGAAGTAGCGATCTGTACGAGAGGAACCGGACTCCACAGGCGAGCGTCAACTTCGTCACCTGCCACGACGGATTTACCCTGCACGATCTGGTCAGCTATGAAGTGAAGCACAACGAAGCCAACCTGGAGAACAACCTGGATGGCACTGACCACAACCTCAGCCGTAACTGGGGCGTGGAGGGGCCGACCGACGCCGCACACATCGTCCGCATGCGAGATCGGATCAAGCGAAACTTCCTGGCCACTCTCGCCTTCTCGCAGGGCGTGCCCATGCTCTCCCATGGCGACGAGCTGGGCCGAACTCAGCTCGGCAACAACAACGCATACTGCCAGGACAGCCCAATCACCTGGATCGATTGGCAGCTCAGCCCGGCGAGTCAGGAGCTGCTCGAATTCACCCGCAGGGTGTTCGCCATCCGGGCGGGGAATGCTGTCCTCCGCCGTCGCACATTCTTTCGGCATGAGCCGGTGGTCGCCGGAACTCACAGGGATCTTACTTGGCTCAGGTCCGAGGGTGGCGAGATGACGGCAGACGATTGGGGCGACCAGGGAAATCATGTTCTCGGCATGCTGATCAGGGGGGATTCGCCGGATGCAGGCGACGAGCGGGGACGTCCGGTACGCGGAAATCCGCTTCTGCTGCTGCTCAACGGTGGGGCACGCTCCAGACCATTCGTGCTGCCGGTGATGGAACTCCCAGGCACATGGACGCAGCTCCTCGACACTGCCCACGAAGCAGTTCAGCCCATCCGTCAGGAACGGATAAAGCTCGCCCCACACTCCCTGATCCTGCTGGAACACTCCAGCGCGGACCCCCCACTCCCCGAACGGCGCGGGTAAAGCTGTGGCCTCATCTGCTCCACTCGCCCAACCGAGCAGTTACGAGTCCGGCTGCTGGCCCTTCAGGGCCCGCTCGACCTGATCGGGAAATGCCCGGATGTCTATGGGCTTGGTGATGTAGCCATCGAATCCGGCGTCCAGCGCCCGCTCCCGGTCGCCAGTCATGGCATGCGCGGTCAGCGCAATGACGCGAGCCGTCGAGGATGAAAACTTCCGGATCTCCTGCAATAACGTGAAGCCATCCTTCTCCGGAAGCTGGATATCCATCAGAACGAGCTCAGGCTTCTTCTGCTCGATGACATCCAGCAACCCTTCTCCGCCGGCCAGGCCGAACACATCGTGACCCTTGAGACCGAGGATGGTTCGGAACAGCTTCATGTTGTCCGGACTATCTTCCACGATCAGGATCGTTGCCATCCACACTCCGGGGCACCAGGTGTCGTATCAGTATACTCCTTGCTGACCACCGGCAACGTGGGCCTCACTTTCGCTTGAACCAGTGCGGCCATCTTCTCTCGCGGTAATCGGCCTGGGTGCAATCGGTGGCTCTCTCGCCTGGCAAGCGCGGCTGGCCGGCGTCCAGCGAGTCATCGGTTTTTCGCCGCAGCGTAGCGAGGGGATTCAGGCTCTCACGGCGTCTGCCATCACCGATCTCGCCGATACGCCCGCTCGGGCTGTTCAAGACGCCGAGCTGGTGGTGCTGGCCGTGCCTCCGCGGGCCACGCTCGATCTGATCACGGCGCTTGCACCTGTTCTCGCGCCTGCGGCGCTTCTCACCGATGTGTGCAGCGTCAAGGCCCCGGTCATCACGCAGGCGACGACCGCAGGAATCGGTCACCGGTTTGCCGGGGCTCACCCGCTTGCCGGAACCCATGAGAGCGGATTCCCCTCGGCTCGGCCGGATCGACTCCGGGGCTGTGTCGTGTACATCTGCGAAAGTGGAAATCCGGCAGGCCATCACGCTGCGGACTTTGTGGCGAGCTTCTGGGAACACACTCTGGAGGCGTTCCCGATCCGCATTGCCGCCGAGCAACACGATCGTCAGCTCGCCTGGACCAGCCATTTGCCCCAGGCAGTCGCGTACGCGCTTGCTCGGAGTCTTGCTGAGCACAGCCATCCGGGCATGTCCTACGGTAGCGGTGCAAGGGACACCACCCGTCTGGCCGCCAGCAATCCGGACATTTGGGTTGATGTCCTCCTCTACAATGAGCCGGCCGTGCATGAGGCGCTGCGGCGTACCGAAGCTCAGATCGCGGAGCTCAGGCGCCTGCTCAGCAGTGGTGATGTAGCAGGCCTTCGGGCGTATCTCAGTGAGGCTCAGGCTTTTCGCAAAGGCATCCAACAATGAAGGTGGGCGGCAGCGTCAGAGTGCCTGGAGACAAGAGCATCACCCATAGAGTGCTGCTGCTGGCTGGTCTGGCGCGTGGCACGAGTCACATCGGCGGTGCCCTCACGTCGCTCGACGCGCAATCGAGTGCGCGGGTGCTCCGCCAGCTGGGCGCTGAGCTGTCACCATTGCGAAAGGGAACGACCGTTACCGTCCACGGCCGGGGCCGCCTACGTCGGCCTGATCGTACGCTCTTCTGCGGGAACTCCGGTACCACGACGAGGCTTTTGCTGGGCCTCCTTGCGGCCCACAGATTTTCGGCCACGCTGACCGGTGACCGCTCATTGCGCCGCCGCCCCATGCGCCGCGTTACAGCGCCGCTCGCCGAAATGGGGGCGAGCTTCCCCAGGCAGAACGGGGATGGGCTGCCACTCACCATCCGCGGAGGGCCCCTGCGGGCTCTCAGGTATGACATGCCGGTTTCCAGTGCCCAGATCAAGAGCGCACTTCTTCTGGCCGGGATGGCGGGCGAGGTCGAGGTCTCGGTACGGGAGCCGCACGGCCGTTCGCGCGACCACACCGAGCGGCTTCTCCGGGCGTTGGGCTACTCAGTCGCCGAGGAGAAAGCATGGATTCACTTCACTCCTGTCGGCCGGCTTCATCCATTCGACATCCAGGTGCCTGGGGACCCATCGTCGGCCGCCTTTCTGGTGGGTGCAGCCCTCCTTGCCGAGGCGGGGGAGCTCCGCATCAGCGGTGTCGGAGTGAACCCCACCCGCACCGGCTTCCTGGAAGTGCTGGCTCGTATGGACGGAAAGATCGAGGTGGAAAGCCGTACCAGTCAGTTCGGAGAACCGGTGGGCGACCTCATCGTGCGTCCTGCGCCCCTTCAGGCGACGGAAGTAGCTGCGAGCGAGATTCCCGGGCTTATCGACGAGATCCCGCTCCTCGCAGTTCTCGGGTCACGCGCAGCCGGTGTTACCACCTTCAGGCAGGTGGGAGAGTTGCGGGTGAAGGAGAGTGACCGGCTGAGCCTGGTCGCCGAGAACCTGAGGGCCGTCGGCGCGAAGGCCGAGGTGGTAGGCGACGACTTGATCGTCGAGGGATCCGACCGAGCTCCCCAGGGCAGTGTGCGCACCGCGGCCGACCACAGGCTCGCCATGGCGTTCGCGGTCCTTGGTACGTTGCCTGGCGCGCGGATCAGAATCGACGACATGGCGTGTGCAGCGGTGAGCTTCCCCGACTTTCCAGAGACGCTGCGAACCATCGCCGGGGCAGGAAAATGAGCGGCGGGGTCATCGCAATCGACGGCCCTTCTGCCTCAGGAAAGTCCAGCACCGCACGCGCAGTGGCCGAGGCTCTCGGATTCGCACACCTCGATTCAGGTTCCCTCTACCGTGGAGTCACTCTCGTCGGTCTGCGAGAGATGGCTCGGCAGGGTGTTCCCGGCGATGATCCGGCGCAGGACCTCACTCCCGAGACGCTTCTCCGCGCGGCGGAGGATCGGGGTCTCATGCTCCAGCCGGATGGCGCGGGATTCGCAGCTTACCTGGAAGGTGAGCCGGTGGATGATGAGCTCCGCTCCGCGCCGGTCACCTCCCGGGTGTCTGCTGTCTCTGCGATTCCGGTGGTGCGCGAGTGGATCAATACCCGCCTTCGCGCCATGGTCAGGGCAGGCCAGAATGTCGTGGTAGATGGGCGCGACATCGGCACCGTGGTGTTTCCAGACGCCGATCTGAAAATCTTCCTGACCGCATCGCCGGAGGCTCGCGCCGGCCGACGCATCAGCCAGCGCGGTGAAGTCATGCAGGTGCAGGACCTCGATGTCGAAGCCGCGGCGCTCGCTGCGCGCGATCATGCCGACTCGACTCGAGCCGTTGCCCCCCTTCGTCCGGCCGATGATGCGGTCCACCTGGACACCACAACAATGGATTTCGCCGAGCAGGTTCGATTCATCGTAGACCAGGCCCGGCCGATCTTCGACCAGCGCTGATTGCCTGGCGGAAATGGCCTACAACTGCATGTCGGGCCTTGCGTTGTATACCTTTCACTGCTATCCTACCTGGCTCCCGACGCTGGCACTTCCGCCGGCGGCGCGGCTGACTCGAACCCGTGCCCTCGAGGGCGCGGCTTTTCAAAGGACGGCAAACCTCCGCATGCTCGATCAACTCAATCCTTCCACCGACCAGTTCATAACTCAGACCGGCCTGCGCGTTCGCCAGGATCTCTACGACGAAGATTATTCCGACTCCGATTACGAGCAGATGCTCTCGATGTACGAGGGCACGATGTCGCAGATCGTGGAGGGAGAAATCGTCAAGTCCAAGGTGCTCAGGGTTACCGATAACGCCGTGATCCTGGACGTCGGCTTCAAGTCGGAAGGGTCGGTGCCGCTGGATGAGTTCAAGGACCCCCAGTCGCTCAAGGAAGGCGACGAGGTCGAGGTCTTCCTGGAGCATCTGGAGGATCAGGAAGGTGCCGTCGTCCTCTCCAAGAAGAAGGCCGACTTCATGCGGGTCTGGGAAAAGATCCGCGTGGCGCACGAAAGCGATCAGCCGGTAGAAGGGACTCTGGTCAAGAAGATCAAGGGCGGCGTGGTCGTGAACCTGATGG
>DATFFX010000076.1:0-4309 GCA_035249825.1 Gemmatimonadales bacterium
CGCCGAGGTTGCGGAACAGGCCAGATGCCTGGTCCTGGGAGGACATACAATCGACGCCGTCGAGCCTTCTTTTGGTATGGCGGTAATCGGAGAAGTACATCCCGATCGCATGCTGACCAACGCTGGAGCCTGTGCCGGCGACAGCCTGATCCTGACCAAGGCGCTTGGCACCGGTATCCTCGCGACCGCCCTGAAGCGCGACGCTCTGCTGGAGGGCGGCATGGCGGACGCGGTCCGATCGATGACCACGCTCAACGACGGTGCTGCCCGGGCCGCGTTGCGGGTGGGCGTGAGCGCGGCCACCGATATTACAGGATTCGGGCTTCTCGGTCATCTGAGTAACATGCTCGAGGCGAGCAGGGTGGGAGCAGAGATCGCCTTCGACGCCCTCCCCATCCTCCCCCATGCCCGCAGCCTCGCCGCCAGAGGAGTGATTCCAGGAGGAACCGAGCGAAACCTCGAGGCGCTGGCGCAGGTGGAATGGGATCCCGATCTGAGCCAGGCAGATCGGTACCTGTGTGTCGATGCGCAGACATCCGGCGGGCTGCTGCTCGCGGTGCCGCCGGAGAACCAATCCGACCTCCTGGCGGCCCTCCAGGAGGAGCGCGCGCCGGCAGCGGCGGTCATCGGGCGCATCGTTGCTGGAACGCCTGGGCAGATTCGCGTGAGGCGACAGCTGGGGTGAGGGGACCATTCATCTTCCATCCTTCTTCACTTTCCCATCCTTCCGGTCCCTTCGCGGCGCTCAGGGCAGGCTCTTCCCATCTTTCCCACCCTATCTTTCGACATGTCGCCCATCCGGTGGACCGCCGAACGCATGGACCAGCTCGAGCGTGCCGCGCGCAAAGGCCTGCGGGTGGCGCTCCTGCGCCGAGGCACGGAATACATCGTCGTGGCACTGAGAGTCACCTCGATCGGACGGCATGAGGCGCTTATCGGTCGGCTGCCGATGACCGGTGAGGAGCTGACCTTTCACCTGAACGATATCGAAAGCTTCCAGGTGATCGAGTGAGCCGAATTGCTCTGGTGCATCTCGACGAGAGTTGTCTGGGCAACGGGCGGGATGGCGAGAATCCTGGCGGCTACGGTGGCCTGATCGAGGCTCGAACCCGGTCCGGAATACAGCGCAGGGATTTTTTTGGCCATGCCCGCGCTGCAACCAACAATCGTATGGCTTTGAGCGGCGCAATTGCAGCCCTGCAGCTCCTGAGCTCCAAGGGTGCCAGGATGCGGGTTCTGATCGTATCTGACTCGGAATACCTGGTGAAGGGTCTACGGCTCTGGGTACCAAACTGGGTAGCTCGCGGATGGAAACGCGCGGGAGGGCCGATCGAGAATCTGCAGCTGTGGCGCGACCTGGTGGACGCAGCCCGGCAGCACGACGTTCAGTGGACCTGGGTACGGGGACACGCGGGACATCCGAAGAACGAGTATGTCAACGATGTCGCGGTCGCGGCAGCCCGGGAGCAGACGACTTCAGCGGGAGCAGTCGAGTCGAAGTTTGCCGACTGGCTGGCCGCAAAGCAGGCTAAAGGAAAGTTCCCCGGCTATGATCCCGATGCAAACTTCGAGACTCTGGCTCGGCGGCTCGCGGCTGTCGAGGAGTTTCCGCTGGCTGAGTAGCGCTCTCACCACACCATGACGGACGCAATCTCAGACCTGGAACGCTTATTCCGGCAGATCGTTCGGAATCTGGCCGCTGCTACCCCGAGTCGGCTCCATCGTCCGCTACCTCTGGCCGATCTCTGTGATTCTATCGTGCCATATAGAGCGAATCGTCGCGCGCTCGAACTCGAGAGTAGTGAAGAGTACGAACTCCTGTTGCTGAGACTCTGTGCCGGAGAAGGCGGCTTTGCCCGGACCGCGCCGAAAGAGGTGCAGGCGCTATTCGCGGCGACTGTCCAGAGCAGCAATCCGGACCTGACTACTCTCCGCCTCCACGAGGCCGCAGAGGTGACCCTGGAGCCCGAGGCAGTGGCAGTAGCGCTGAATCCGGGCCCTGATCTGGCTTTCGCACCGCCCGGACACCTCGCCGACCTGACAACCCGGACTGAGCCAGCGCCTCCGAAGCCACACCGTGATACTGCGGCTCCACACTGCAGCCACTGCGGCAGTCTGCTTCCCACCCATCGTCTGGTGAAGTTCTGCCCCCACTGTGGCGGCTCTCGGGCGACTCCCCGTTGTTTCGCTTGTGGGGGAGAAGTCGAGCGTGGGTGGCGATTCTGCATCAGTTGCGGAGCGGCCATCGAATAGGCTCGACATTGCTTGAAGTGACCGTGAGGCAGGGGCATATTTCACCGTCTAATGTCTTCGCCTCCCAGCTCCAGCCGGTCCCCTGAATTGCGGAACGAGGATGTGGTTTTCCTGTCCGGAGTTCGGACCGGCTTTGGTACCTTCGGCGGGTCTCTCAAGGATCTCTCTGCCACCGAGTTGGGCTCCACAGCCGCCCGCGCGGCGCTCGAGAGCAGCGGGGTAGAGCCCGCCGCCATTGGCCATGTGGTATTCGGAAACGTCCTCCAGACATCCGCAGACGCTATCTACCTCGCCCGCCATATCGGTCTCCACGCCGGCCTACCAGTCGAGACTGCCGCTGTAACAGTCAATCGTCTATGCGGGTCGGGATTCGAGGCTGTGGCACAGGCCGCACAACAGATCGTGCTCGGCGAATCCGAGGCCGTATTGGCTGGCGGTACCGAGTCAATGAGTCAGGCGCCCCACGTAGTGCGCGGCGCCCGGTGGGGACTTCGTCTCGGCCCCGCAGGGCCGCTCGAGGACACTCTGTGGGAAGCGCTGCGGGATCCCAGTTGCGGGCTGTCGATGGCGGAAACGGCCGAGAACCTGGCCACGAAATACAAGATCAGTCGCCACGCAGTAGACTGCTACGCGGCGCGAAGTCAGGCCGCCGCCGCGACGGCCTGGAACTCGGGCGTGTTCCAGGAGGAAGTGGTGCCGGTCCCGGTGCAGAACCGGAAGACCCGAACGACCGAGAACTGGGCAGCGGACGAGCACATGCGGCCTGCTACCACTCTCGAGGCTCTTGCCAGGCTGCCTCCCTACTTCAAGAAGGACGGCGTGGTCACGGCCGGCAACGCATCGGGGATCTCCGACGGTGCCGCAGCGTTAGTGCTGGCCAGTGGACGCTTCGCGAAACAGCGAGGCCTGAAGCCGCTCGGACGTCTTCTGGCATGGGCCAGTGCCGGCGTCGATCCGGCGTATATGGGCATCGGACCCGTCCCGGCATCGCGCAAGGCGCTGGAACGCGCCGGCCTCACCTTCGATGAGATGGATCTCATCGAAGTCAACGAGGCATTCGCCGCGCAGTATCTCGCGGTCGAGCAGGAGTTGGGTCTCGATCGGGAGCGAACCAACGTCGATGGCGGGGCGATAGCGCTGGGTCACCCTCTTGGGGCGAGCGGCGCGCGGATTACTCTGCACCTGCTGCACGCCCTTCGACGTCGTGCTGGCCGCTACGGACTGGGCACTGCCTGCATCGGCGGAGGGCAGGGGGCGGCAGTGATCGTCGAGGCCTTTCAGAGTGAGTGATCCATGGATCTGATGATACCCGCCCTTGCCGTAGCGGTGCTCTATTCCTTTCTGAGCCTGCGCGTTCTGCGCCAGTACGAGCGGGGGGTGACGTTTTTCCTGGGGAGGTTCTGGGGCACCAAGGGGCCCGGACTGATCTTTCTCCCCGCCGGCTTTGCCAGCCAGAAGCGGGTCTCGCTTCGTATCGTGGCCATGGACATACCACCTCAGGACGTGATTACCCGCGACAACGTCTCGGTCAAGGTGAACGCAGTGCTCTACATGAGGGTCATCGACCCGGAACGGGCGGTCATCATCATAGAGGACTACCTGTATGCGACCAGCCAGCTGGCGCAGACTACCCTCCGCTCGGTTCTGGGCGAAGTGGAGCTCGACGAGCTGCTCTCGGATCGGGAGAAGATCAACGCGGTGCTCAAGAAGATCATCGATGAACGAACTGACGCCTGGGGCATAGAGGTATCTGCGGTCGAAGTAAAGGACGTGGACCTGCCCGACCAGATGAAGCGCGCGATGGCCCGGCAGGCAGAAGCGGAGCGGGAGAGACGCGCGAAGGTGATCGCTGCTCAGGGCGAGCTTCAGGCGTCCGAGACGCTCACCCAGGCGGCGCATAACCTCGCGGCTGAGCCGACCGCTCTGCAGCTCCGGTATCTTCAAACCGTCATCGAGATAGCCGCCGAGAACAATTCCACCACGATCTTTCCAATTCCGATCGAGCTATTCCGACCCTTCCTGACCCAGCCAGCGGCTGCGGCGCAGCGCGCCGAAG
>DATFFX010000077.1:0-9835 GCA_035249825.1 Gemmatimonadales bacterium
GGCCGGGTGGTGCACGTCGCCCCAGGTGTAGCCACCTAACAGCTTCCTTGACTCATCCTCGAATCCGTACCCGGTTGCCGGGTAGGGAGCGAATACGGGAATCGTTGCGATGTGGCGCATCGACGGCACGCCCGCGACATACACCTGTCCCGAGTGACCACCGCTGTAGAACAGGTAATAGTCATCGAGCTTGCCGGGCTCGACAAAGGTCCGTTGCGCGGCTTCCCGGGCGTCGGCCAGTCGGCTACCGCCTTTGCCGCCGTCGTCAGGAGTGGACTTGGGGGCACACGCTGCGAGGGCGGCGAGCCCTGCCAACACCACACGGCCAAGCATTTGCTGCCCCCTCCCTGATGGTACGCGCATAATCACTGACCTTTCTCGGTGTCTTCGGCTTCCTCGTGGAGATCCTCCAGGATCTCGATGATCGAGTCCCGCTCCTCGGGTGTGAGCTTGATCTGCGAGCTCAGGACCATCTGCATTGTTCCGGTAGGGTTCTTCAGGAACTCTTCCAGCTCCATGTTGAACCGGCTCTGCACATCGGTGTACGCCAGCGTCAGATCGGGCCCGATCTCGGCCGGTGACTTGACGCCCAGTGCCGAGATGCTGTGGCACTGGGGGCAACCTTTCTCCAGGAAGATGGCGGCTCTCGGGTCGGTGGAAGCCGGAGCAGCGCTCACGGAAGGACCTGCTGCCGGGGGGCTGTCCGCCGCCGGTCGTGGGGGGGAACCGTCTCCACCACAGGCGGCCAGCACGACACAAACTGCGGTGAGCCGAACAATATGAGCACGCATCACTTCTCCCTGGGTAAAGGTCCGGTGTCTGGAGAACGTAAGACCGGCCACCCTCGGGCGAAGTGAAGCCGGGATGAAGGAATCTTTAGAGAGGACCTACGACTTGCAGTGGTGCAAGAACCACAGCGAGTACCCGAACGCGCCGAAAGCGTGGTGCCATCGAGGAGCCCGAGCGGAATCACGAGCTGGAGGAGCGACGGGAGCCACTGTAAACACCGTGCGGTTGGGCTCACCATCGGTAGATGCGGCCAGCGCTCTCTCAGCTTCCTGCCGCTAGAGACTAGCTTCCGCCAGGTGAAGATAGGCTGAAGATCGGCCGTGGCTCTCCTGGCGCGCGGAACACGACCCAGGCAGCGGCACGCCGATCGGTTGGTTGAATGCTTCCAGGCACACATCGAGACAGGAGCTGTGTCGGCGCTTGCTGCAAACAGTCACTCCAAGAGATCAGCGGAGGTTGGCGGAGTACGAGACAGTAGCGCACCTGGCTCCCGCGGTGCGCGAGCTCCGCAGCGAGGCAGCAGGAATCCTCCCTCGCCTGGCCGGTCGTACCATGTGGATGGTGAATTCCACGGCAGTCGGAGGTGGAGTCGCCGAGATGCTGCCGGCGCTGGTGACGCTACTCCGCGATCTCGGGGTGCGTGCCGAATGGGTGGTAATCGGCTCCGACGAGCCCGCGTTCTTCGATCTGACAAAGCGCATCCACAACCTCATTCACGGTGCCGGCGACCCCCTCCTTGGGGCCGCGGAGCGACAGCTCTTCGAGGCTGTCAACCGCAAGAATACCGAGGAGCTCACCCGGCTGGTCCGGCCAGGTGACGTCGTTGTGGTTCACGACCCCCAGCCGCTGCCGCTCGCCGGCCTGCTGCCAGCGACCGTGCCGCTGATAAAGATCTGGCGTTGTCACATCGGTCTGGATGCAGAGAACGCCGCAACCCGGGCAGCATGGGACTTCCTCGATCCATACTTGGTGGCCTTCGACCACGCAGTCTTCTCGGCTCCGGAGTACATCCCCAAGCGGCTGGCCGGCAAGTCGACGGTTATTTATCCCGGGATCGATCCCCTTGCGCCCAAGAACCGCGAGCTTTCGCTCCGCGGGGCAGTGGCCGTTCTCTGTAATAGCGGGCTTCTGGTGTGCCCGGGACCGACAGTTTATCCGCAGTATCCCGCGCAGGCGCAGCGGACACTGCCCGACGGTAGCTTCGCGCCGGCGAACTCGATCGCCGATATCGGACTGCTCACCCGTCCGATCATCACGCAGGTCTCCCGCTGGGATCGACTGAAGGGCTTCCTTCCATTACTGGAGGCATTCACGGAGCTCAAGAAGTCGATCCGAAATAGCGAGACCGGGGGAGAAACCGTTCACGCGCGCCGCCTCGATCTGGCCCGGCTGGTGCTCGCCGGACCCGATCCCGGATCGATCCAGGATGACCCGGAAGCGCAGCAGGTCCTGAGAGAGCTCGTCGCGGCATACACCTCTCTTCCCGGCCCAACCCAGGACGATATCGCGATAGTCACACTGCCGATGGGGTCGCAGGAACAGAACGCTCTCATGGTCAACGCGCTGCAACGGGCGTCGTCGGTGGTGGTGCAGAACTCTCTTCGGGAGGGCTTTGGGCTGACCATCGCGGAGGCGATGTGGAAGCGTATTCCGGTCTTGAGCAACTCGCGGGCATGCGGGCCGAGGGTGCAGGTGCGGGACGGCATCGATGGCCGATTGATCCAGGATCCCACCGATGTACATGAGCTGGAGCACGCGATGCGTGACATGCTCAGCGACCCCGAACGGCAGGAATACTGGGGACGGAACGCCCAGCGGAGGGTGCATGAGCTCTTCCTCGTCACCAGCCAGCTGCGCAGCTGGGGCCGTCTGCTGGCGCAGATGCCGGCGCTCATGGAATTCCCAAGGCGTTCAGCACCAGAGGGCCGGTGAGCGCCACGATGGCGCAGCCTCCAACCAGAATGACAAGCCCGGGCAGCAGCAGGTCGCGGGCTCTCACACCTGCGGCGCTCGCCATGGCATTCGGAGGGGTGCTGATTGCAAAGGGCACACCGAGTGAGCACGCCACGGCAACGATGATGATCGTTGATGGTAATGGGTCCACCGCAGCGGCCAGCGGGATGAGAACCGCGGCAGTCCCGGTATTGCTCATGAGTGATGACATGGTCGCTGCCACGAGCGCCATGGCGAGATGACGCAGGTAGGAAGGAAGGTCAGCCAGCAGGAGACGGTCGGACACGGCGGACATCAGGCCTGCAGCCTCGAGCAGCCGGCCGAGACCGATTCCGCCTGCAATCAGCATGAGCGTTGGCCAGTCCAGCCGGGCCACATCCTGCACCCGCAGTACTCCCGATGCCAGCAACGCGACGATCGACCCCAGCGCCACCACAGGCGCGCCAACGCCGTGAAGCGGCTCGCTGAGCCAGAAAACGATGGTAGCCCCGAAGATGATCCCCAGTGTCTGCCGGCGTGGTCCCGCCTCCAGCCGTTCCATTGGAGCGAGCTCGAGCCGGCCCAGAGGCCGCAGGATCAGCAGAACGAGCCCCACCGCTGCCATCACAAGCCCGAGCGCCAGCGGAAGCGCAAACAGCATCCAGTCGAGAAAGTCGAGGCGCACATCATGGGACACCGCCGCTATGGCGATGCCGTTGGGTCCGGTGCCGATCGGGGTCGCGATTCCACCCACATCGGCCGCGAGTGCGATCGCAACCAGAAGTGAACGGCGCAGCCGGTCGTGAGCGGGACGCGACGCCCACACGGGCCGGAGGGTACCGAAGAGAAGCGCGGATGCCGCGATGTTGGACATCCACATGGAGAGCAGAGCGGTTGCCCCGGCCGCGAGAGCCACCAGCCGCGCAGCGTGTCCGCGGGAGAGTCGTAATGTTAAAGCCGCAAGCGCCTGATCGGCCTTCTGACGCTGGGCGGCAGTTGCCAGGGCGAACCCAGCCAGGAAGAGCAGCAGCACGGGATCGCTGAACCAGCCCAGCACCCGACCGGGAGCGAAACGGTCACCCTGCCCTGCCAGCAGAATGCTCGCCCCCGCCCAGAGCACCAGCGTCGGCAGCCAGACCGGAACCAGCTGGCCCAGCCACAGAACCAGACAGACCGATGCGAGGATGGCAGCGCGGGTGGCAGGCGGCCAATCCAGTACAATCGACACGGCGCCGAGTCCCGCACCAGTGGCAAGGACAACGGTTGCCAGGAATGCGCCGGCCTCGACGCGCCCTGGCTCACGAGAAGCCCGCAGCATTCAGTGACGGAGCTGGGGAGCTAACCCCCGGAACCGGCGTTCTATGCGCTGCCCGTGCTCGGGGTCATTCGCGTGCCCCGACCAGTTGTTCGTCAGGATGAGGCTGAAAGCTGACACGCCGTTCAGCTTCGTTCTTGACCAGGCGCAACATCTCATAGCGAATCAGCAGGATGCCAGGCGAGAAGACCGACCAGTAGAGACGAAACCTCTGCCGGGATTCGGCGTCGGTCGTCTGCACTCGGGTCTCGGTGTGCAGGACAGAGCGGCCTGGCTCGGCCGAATCCACGGCCAGGGTGAAGATGATTTTGGCATAGCCCGGGTCGTTGAATGCGGCGAATTCCTGGGCCGGGATTCCGCGGAATTCGACGTTCGCATGCCAGGGCTGGGTCGCAGCACCAATCACCAGCTCGTGCCCCGGATCCTCCTCCAGCACCTGCCAACCCAGGCCGAGCACTTCGTCGAGGAAGCTGTCTGCGTGCTCGCGTTTCCTGTGTTCCGCTCCCATGAGTAACTCGCGCCCGGTGAAGATCGCCCGCACGATGGTGGACTTTCGCAGATCGAGCTTCCGAGCAACGATGTACGTGAGCTCGGCGGGTGCTGCCACCTTGGTTTCATGGACTTCGCGGAGTTCGTACTTCGGCATGAAGCTGTCCACCAGCGGGTCACGGCGCCGATGACGGGCGACTGTGCCATACCGGTACCAGGTAATCCCCATGTACCCCAGCCCGAGGAGGGCGACTGCGCCGGCCCCGGCACCGATTACCCGACCAGTCTGCCGCAGAGCGCGAGCCATTGGTTAGATCTCCCGCTTGAGGTGGTTGACAGGATGTATTCTAGCGCACCACTGAAGAGAGCAGCCTCACTAAGGTAACGATTACGACGATGCCTGCGAGATCCAGGACCAGGCCGTGACGCATCATCTGCCGCAGCGGAATGAGTCCGGAACCATAGACGATGGCATTGCACGGTGTCGAGACAGGCAGCATGAATCCAAGGCTGGCGGCCATGGTGGCCCCGAGTGCCGGCTCCAGCGGATCCAGGCCCGCTGCCTGCGCAATGGAAATCACCACCGGCACGACCATATTGGCTGCCGCTGTGTTGGAGGTCGTTTCCGAGAGAGTGACCGCCACGATCACCGACGCGACCAGCATTCCGAAACTCCCCTCGATCGGCAACACGCTCGTCAGGCCCCGCCCCATCGCCTCGGCCAGACCGGTCTGAAACGACAGCACTCCCAGAGCGAAGCCTCCACCGTACAGCAGGACCACGCCCCAGTCGATCTGAACCGCCTCCTGCCAGGTGATGGCCGGCCCTTCGTCCCCGGGAAGAATGAAGAGCAGCATGGCCCCAAGCAGCGCCGCTACCCCCTCTGGTACTCGACGGATGAGCTCCTGGTAGGAGCTGCTGTCTTCACCAGCTACGAGGGCAACGATACCGGGAAGGATCCAGAGGACCACTGTCACGGAGAAGGCCAGAGCCACCGATCGCTGGCCCCGGGTCCACCGGCCGAGCCGCGCCCGCTCCTGGCGGATGATTTCGCGGCCTTCGGGTAGCTCGTGGACACCGGCCGGGGCCACCCGGTTGAGATACAGGTACAGGGCGGTGAAGAGCACGAGTACAGCGGGAAAACCGATCAGCATCCAGCTGAAGAACGGAATCTCCACTCCCAGCTGGGAGCGAATGAAGCCGAGCCCGATCACGTTGGGAGGTGTGCCGACTGGCGTTGCCAGACCGCCGATCGAGGCAGCGAAGGAGGTCATCAACATGAGCGCAGTCGCGTACCTTGGATCCACCGTGGCACTTGCTTCGGGTGCCCGGAGAGCCGAAAGGATGGACAGCCCGATGCCGAACATCATGGCAGTTGTTGCGGTGTTCGATATCCAGCCGGAGATGAGCGCAGTAACGGCACCGAAGGCAAGGAGAATTCGCGCAGGCCGAGCCCCGACCCAGGGCAGGGAGAGCACCGCGTAGGCGACCCGCCGATCCAGACCGTGAAGGAAGATCGCGCGGGACAGGATGAACGCTCCGATGAAGAGGAACATCAGAGGGTCTGCGAACGGTGCGAAGACCTCCCTCGCCGGCGCTACTCCGAGGACCACACAGGCCGCGGCACCGAGGAGTGCAGTGACGGAAAGCGGCAGTGCCTCAGTCACCCACAGAATCACCACTGCCCCGAGCACAGCTGCCAGGCGGTGTGCCGCTGGAGGGAGATCACGCAGGGGAAGGAGGAGCAGGAGGAGGAAGACCCCGGACGCGAGGGCTGCCCCGAGGCGCCGGCGCACTCAGTCCCCGGCAGTCAAGAACGAGCTCTCGGTCAGCGGATGCGGGCGGTGAACCGGCGGAAGGAGGGCTTCGATCTCTGCCCTGCGGGATTCGAACTGCGGTGGGAGGGTCAACTTTTCGCCCAGCCGCTCCACTGGCTCATCGATGGCGAAGCCAGGTGAATTTGTCGCCAGCTCATAGAGCACACCACCCGGTTCCCGGAAGTACACCGAGCGGAAATAGTGGCGGTCGATGACCGGTGTTGCCTCCAGCCCGGCCTGGCCGACCAGATCGCGGACAGCCAGCTGCGTTGCGCCATCGGGCATTCTCCACGCAACGTGGTGTACTGTTCCCGGTCCGCTCACGCCTTGCATGAAGCCACCAGTGCTCCGGACCTGCACCACCGTGCCTGGTCCACCATCCCCGATGGCGAGCCGTCGAGTTGATCCTTCCGCCCCAACAGCACGGAACCCGAGCGTCTTCACCAGTACTTCTGTGGTTGCGTCTTCCTGCTCGACCCACAGCGTCACGGAATGAAAACCATGGATGGCGTGTTCCGCGGAAATTCCCGGCGCCTCTCCCCATGCGGGCCGGCCTTCAGCCTCGGGACTGGCGACCAGCTCGAGCAGTAAACCATCCGGATCCCTGAATGAGATCACCCGCTCCGATCTGATCCCAAGTTCGTGAGCTGCCGGTCCTTCATGGGCGATGCCATGGCGCACCAGGCGTTCGACCCAGAAGCCGACTGACCGGGGAACAATCGCAAACGACGTAACCGCTACCTGTCCCGGCCCCTGCCTTCCCCGCTGAGATCCGGGCCAGGGGAAGAAGGTCAGAATGCTGCCGGGGGTCCCCACTGCGTCCCCGAAATAGAAGTGATACGTGCCCGGGTCATCGAAGTTCACCGTACGCTTCACGAGGCGGAGCCCCAGCACTCCGGCGTAGAAGTCCAGGTTCCGCTGAGGGTCACTCGCGATTGCGGTAACATGATGAATGCCGCCTATGCCGCCGGTCGTCAGGCCCATATACCGGAAATGGCTGATCCATGGGCGCAACGCAAGGGCATGAATCTGCTTCTTCCGTCTGAATCAGATCCGGGTAATTTGTAGACCGACAAGGCTGTTCTTTGCCCCATTACCCGCCTTCCTCGTGGGGAAGGCTCCTGGCCGCACTGCGGCCCTGGAGTCGTCATGCCCACGAGGTTCCGTTCCAAACCGTCCGACCTGCGCCTGGCCAGCGGACTGCCCCAGATAGATCCCATCATTCTTGCCGGCCGAAAGGAAGCTTTCGATCACCCCGGGTATCTCTTCGAGCCCAAGTACGACGCCTTCCGGGGCGTAGTCTACGCCTCCAGGCTGGGCTGCGAGATCCGCTCCCGGCGGGACTTCCAGTTCGAGCGCTTCGGCGATCTCTGCAGCCGGATCAGCGGCGTCCTCGGCACCCGGGACGTCATCCTGGATGGTGAAGTCGTCTCCCTGAACCGGCAGGGGAAACCGGTGTTTCGCGATCTGCTCCGGGGACAGGGGTTCCTCGCGTTCGCCGCGTTCGATCTGCTGTGGCTGGACGGCGCCGATCTTCGACCGCACCCGCTGGCAGACCGCAAACGACTCCTGGGAGAGCTCCTCCCCGAAGACACCGGCCCACTCTACAAAATCCTGACCCTGGAGGAGCACGGACGCGCGCTGTTCAGCGCCATCAAGAAAATGGATCTGGAGGGGATCGTGGCCAAGCGGAAAATCGATCCATATGTCTCTGGAACCGAGTGGTATAAGATCAAGAACCCTGCTTACAGCCAGGGGGAGGGCCGGGTCGATCTGTTCCGGCACCGGGAGCGGAGGCGCGCCAAGCGAGTCACTGAGTGACCCGGATCCCGGGACCTCCCCCGGGGGTGTAATACTTTAGGATGGGGTGCGTCTGCAGTGTGAAGGCACCGATGACCTGGGCGTACACCACCAAAGGAGAGATCCGAATGAGCACCTCCAAAGACCTGACACCCGGCGGCTGTGGTTGCGGTTGTGGCTGTAGCTGTGGGGCAGACTGTTCCTGCACCGAAGGCAGCTGTGACTGTGGTTGCGGGTGCGAGTAGATAGCGGCACGTCCGAAGAGATCGAGCGAGACCCGCACGCACCAGAGGTGCTGCGGGTGCTCGTGCAGAACCATGCCCGATTCCTGGCATTTGTAGAGCAGCGGGTGGGTTCACGCGCCGAGGCGGAGGACATCCTTCAGGAGGCGTTTGTCCGAACCCTCGGTCATACCCCACCCGAGAGCTCCGCGTCGGCCACCGCCTGGTTCTATCGCGTGCTCCGGAATGCCATTACGGACCACTTCCGGCGCACTGGCACCCGTGACCGAGCTCTGGATCGCTTCGCCGCTGAAACCCAGGCGTCCAGCGATACGCCCGACCCGGAGCTGGAGCGGGTCGTCTGCGCCTGCGTCATGGAACTGGTTGGTACGCTGAAGGAGGAGTACGCGGCTGTGCTTCGGCGGGTGGACCTCGATGGAGTCAGTGTTCGAGGCTTTGCCGCGGAATCCGGGATTACGCCCAGCAACGCGGGGGTAAGGCTGCATCGTGCCCGCGAAGCTCTCAGGAGACAGCTGGCCCGGAGCTGTGGTACGTGTGTCACCCACGGCTGCTTCGATTGCCAGTGCGGAAATTGAGCTAGGCCCCTGAAGAGCTCCACCACCGCCCCTGCTGCCGGGCTATTGCTGTCCTTCCTCGTGACACCTCTGTCGGCCCAGATCGACTACCGAAACCTCGATGACGACCGTCCGGTGGTCACAGAAGATGCCTATCCGGTGGAGCGCTATGCATTCGAGCTGTTGGCTCCCTACCGGTTCGAGGCGGAGGCTGATGGCAGGCGGCACCACACGACAGCCCCGGAGTTGGCCTATGGGCCGGCCAGCAACACACAGGTCGGCCTCGAGCTTCCGTTCGCTGGAGTTGACGACGGCACTACGACTGAGTGGGGTCTCGCTGGACTCCGCCTCTTCGGCCTCTACAACTTCAATACCGAAAGCCGTTGGCTCCCCGCCCTGTCACTCCGTGGCGATGTGAGCTTTCCTGTTGGTTCACTTGGCGGCGAGGAAAGCCGCTTTGCCCTGAAAGCGATCGCCACGCGGAGCTGGGGGCGGATGCGGGCCCACCTCAACATCGCCCGCGGCTTTGGTTCGGAGGATCGCTTGGTGGTTGCGGAGCCGCTCAGTCGCTGGGCCGCCAGCGTCGCGATCGACCGGACATTCTTCCGCTCGAGTGTGCTGCTCGTCGGCGAGGTGGGACTGTCCGAGGCTGTGCAGAACGAGTTGACTGAGGTAAACGCCTCGGTGGGTGGGCGCTGGCAGTGGACACCGACAGTCGTGCTCGACGCAGGGATCACCCGCCGGCTTCGCGCCGATATCGGCCCCGACATCGCTCTCACGATCGGCCTTTCACACGCGTTCGCAGTTCGGGGCCTCATGCCCAGGGGGCCCTGATGATCCTCGAGCCGATCACCATGCGATCGCCGACAATCATCACACGAGGCCTCTGGGCTCTCC
>DATFFX010000078.1:0-18660 GCA_035249825.1 Gemmatimonadales bacterium
GTGAGCTCCGTCTGTACGGCGAGTACCTCCTGAACGCGCAGGGCGAAGACATTGTCTCCGGAAGCAGGAACCCGCTGCCGATCGCAACGCTGAAAGACAAGCTCCCGCACGCGTACCAGGAGCTCGAGCGTGTTGCCCGCACTCTGGAGCGGCACTTCCGCGACGTGCAGGACATGGAGTTCACGATCGAGCGGGGCAATCTCTACATGCTTCAAACCCGGCGGGCACAGCGTTCCGGTCACGCGGCTGTGCGCATCGCCTGCGACATGGTCGATGAAGGACTCATCTCCGAGCAGGAGGCGGTCGCCCGCATTCCCCCGAACGACCTGAATCAGCTGCTGCATCCCACCATCGATCCTCATAGCAAGCTGGACTTGTTGACCACCGGCCTGCCCGCCTCTCCCGGCGCAGCCTGTGGTACGGCGGTGTTCGATGCGGATCAGGCTGAGCGGCTCGGGCGCGCGGGGCAGGCGGTGATCCTGGTGCGTCGTGAGACTTCCCCGGAGGATTTCCACGGCATGGTCACCGCCAAGGCAATCCTGACTGCGCGCGGGGGGATGACATCGCACGCCGCCGTAGTCGCCCGCGGGATGGGCAAGCCCTGTGTTGCTGCCGCCCAGGGTCTCGTGGTGGACGAGAAAGCGAATCGCCTCTCCGTGAATGGCCGTAGCATCGCCGAAGGCGAGTGGATCACCGTAGATGGGAGCACTGGAAAGGTGTTCGCAGGGCAGGCGGCGCTCGTCGCCCCCGAGCTGAGCGACAACTTGAACCGGCTCATGAAGTGGGCCGATCGCATCATGCAGCTCCGGGTGCGCGTCAATGCCGATACTCCAGCGGACGCCCACCGAGGGCGCGACTTCGGCGCCGAAGGGATTGGGCTCTGCCGGACCGAGCACATGTTTTTCGATGGAGACCGACTCACCGCCATGCGCGAGATGATCGTTGCGCAGGATGCCGCAGGTCGGAAAGTAGCCCTGGCCAAGCTGCTACCGATGCAGCGCGGTGACTTCGAGGCGATTTTCCGCGCGATGGAAGGCTATCCGGTAACCATCCGCCTCCTCGATCCCCCGTTGCATGAATTCCTGCCCAAGGAACCCTCTGAGATCGAAGCGCTGGCACGCGAGCTCAGTATGGAGCCGGCGATCCTCCGGGGAATCGTGGAACGGCTGCATGAAGTGAACCCGATGCTGGGCCTGAGGGGCTGCCGCCTCGGGATCATCTATCCCGAGATCACCGCCATGCAGGTACGGGCCATCTTCGAGGCCGCCTGCACTGTCGCCGCCCGGAAGGGGCGCGTCATGCCGGAGGTGATGATTCCTCTCACCGCCACTGTGGTGGAGTTCCGGAAGCAGGCGCTGATCGTCCGGCAGGTTGCCGAAGAGGTCTTCCAGGAGCGCCAGATCACTGTACCCTATCTCCTCGGAACGATGATCGAGCTGCCCCGGGCCGCACTCACGGCGGACGAAATCGCGCGGGAAGCCCAGTTCTTCTCCTTTGGCACCAACGATCTCACCCAAACCACCTGGGGTCTGTCGCGCGACGATGCCGGCAAGTTCTTACCGTATTACATCGAGCACGGCGTGCTGGAGGACGACCCTTTCCAGGTACTGGACCAGGCCGGCGTCGGCAAACTCATAGGTATGGCTTGCGACCTCGGCCGCCGAACTCGTCCCGATCTGAAGCTGGGCATCTGCGGAGAACACGGCGGTGAGCCGGCCGCAGTGGCCTTTTGCGATCGGCTGGGGATGAACTACGTCTCCTGTTCGCCCTTTCGCGTGCCCATCGCCCGACTGGCTGCGGCTCAGGCTGCACTCGCCGCGCGCGGGACCATGGATCGTACCCGAGCGACCGTCTAGTCCGCAGGAAGGCCCGGCCAAGGAGACCGATGACACAGCCCCTGGTAGGAATCGTGATGGGGAGCGACTCCGACTGGGAGGTGATGCAGCACGCGGCCCGGCGGCTGGGCGAGTTCGATGTGGCTCACGAGTCACGGGTCGTGTCAGCCCACCGTACTCCCGATCAGTTGTATCGCTACGCCGAGGAAGCCGGCGGCCGCGGGCTGCGCTGCATTATCGCAGGAGCGGGTGGCGCCGCCCACCTCCCTGGCATGCTCGCGGCGAAGACGACGCTTCCAGTGCTCGGTGTTCCCATTCCAACCCGACATCTCCAGGGACTCGACTCTCTGCTCTCGATCGTGCAGATGCCGGCCGGCATTCCAGTCGCGACATTCGCCATCGGTACCGCGGGGGCCGGCAATGCGGGGTTGTATGCGGTTTCGATCCTGGCGCTGAATGATCCGGCGCTGGGTAAACGCCTCGAGGAGTTCCGGCGCGTCCAGGAGCAGCGCGTGCTGGACTTGAAGCTGCCGGAGTCCTCGTGATCCTTCCGGGCGCCTCCGTTGGGGTTGTTGGAGGCGGACAGCTCGGCCGGATGTTTACCCTCCAGGCTCACACCATGGGATACCGGGTCGTCGTGCTCGATCCCGACCCCCTGAGCCCGGCGGGAGCCGTGGCAGACCGCCACATTCGCGCCGCGTACATCGATGACAAAGCCCTCTCGGAACTCGCCTCCGATTGCGCCGCCATTACGACCGAATTCGAGAACGTTCCCGCCACGACCCTGGAAACACTGGGCCGCTCTTCGTTGGTACGCCCGCCCGTGGCGGCCGTCGCTATCACCCAGGATCGGATCGCCGAGAAGAGCTTTCTTCGGGACCATGGTTTCGCAACAGCCCCCTTCCATCCCGTACTGGAGGCGGGGCAACTGCCAGCCGCATTCGATGCGGTATCACCCCCCGCCCTGCTCAAGACCAGCCGGCTGGGCTATGACGGAAAGGGACAGGCAGCCATCGACAGCCTGGATGCGGCGTCGGCCGCTTTTGCCGGCTTTGGACACGTTCCCTGCGTTCTGGAAACCCGGCTCGACCTCGACTGCGAGTTATCGGTAATTGTGGCGCGGGGCGAAGATGGAGAGATGGCCACTTTCCCGGTGGCGGAAAATCGCCACGTAAATGGCATCCTCGAGACCTCCATGGTACCGGCCCAGATACCGGAGTTTCTGGCCGAACAGGCTCGCGAAGTCGCCACCAGAGTTGCCGAGGCCATGACGTACGTCGGCGTCCTTGCGGTCGAGCTTTTTGTGGTAGACGGCAGGCTCCTGGTCAATGAGATCGCGCCGCGGCCCCACAATAGCGGCCACTATACCATGGACGCATGCTCGGTGGATCAGTTCGAGCAGCAACTCCGGACCTTGTGCGGCCTTCCGCTGGCCCGGCCCTGGCTGCTCTCGCCGGTCGCCATGGTCAACCTGCTTGGCGATCTCTGGTCTGACGGTGAACCGCGCTGGACGGAAGCATTGAAACGTCCCGGCGTCCGGCTGCACCTCTATGGCAAGGCGGAAGCACGGCCGGGACGAAAGATGGGACACTTGAACTGCCTGGCGGCGGATGCACGCCGCGCACTGCAACTAGCCCTGGAGACCCGAGAAGCACTCCGCGCCGGTCCGAGATGATCGTGGTGCAGGCCGGTGCGAGCGAGCCAATGGCTTCTCGGGTTACAGCTCGCGCACTCCTTCGATCAGGCGCTCGACCTCCTCGTCGGTGGTATAGCACGCGCAGCCGGCGCGAACCAGCCCATCTTCGAGTCCCAACCGCTGTACCACCGTACTCGCGTAAAAGTCACCACTGGAGACGAAGAGGCCGCGGTCCGACAGCTGCCGGGCCACTGAATCGGCAGGCATACCGGCGACCGTGAATGCTACGGTGGGCGTCCGGGGTGAGCCCGGCGCCGGCCCATACAGTTGGACACCAGGAATAGCCGCCAAACCACTCCACATCCTTTCGAGCTGGATTCGGCCCTGCCGCTGCAGGGCTGCAAAGGTCGCCGTGAGGCGCTCCCGACGGCTGGTTCCAGAACCAACCGCCGCCAGGAAGTTCACCGCCGCTGCCGCTCCCATAATCCCTTCATGGTTCAGCGTACCGGTCTCGAGCCGTTCCGGTGCCGAGTCCGGCGCGGGTGGGAGCTTGGGCACATCTACGGCTTCGAGTGCTTCCTTGTGGCCGTACAGGATGCCTACGTGCGGGCCGTAGAACTTGTAGGCGGAACAGGCGAGAAAATCACAGCCGAATCGGCTGATGTCGACCAGCTCGTGTGGGGCATAGTGAACCGCGTCTACGAAGGTCATAGCGCCGGCTGCGCGAGCCATGGAGACTGCACGGGTGATGTCGGTGATCGTTCCAAGCGCATTAGAGGCCGCGCCGATGGCAAGCAGGCGTGGTTTTTCCTCGAGCAGCTCCTCCAGCCGGGCCCAATTCAGCTGGCCGGTGTCAACTACCAGTGGAACAGACAGCACCGTTACTCCGCGATCACGCTCGAGGGCGCGCCACGGTGCGACGTTTGCCTGGTGATCCAGTTCGGTGATCACGACCTTGTCGCCGGGCCCCCAACTGCGGCCCAGTCCGCGTGCCAGGTGGAAGGTCAGTGTCGTCATGTTTGCGCCGAATGCGATCTCCAGGGGCGAGGCGCCAAGGAAATCGGCTAGCGCCGAACGCGCCTCGAGCAGGAACGCATCGGTTTCCTCGCTGCTTGGGTAGGGCCAATGAGTATTGGCGTTATGATGATAGAGGTAGTCCTCCATGGCATGTACCACCGGCCGCGGAACCTGGGTTCCACCAGGTCCGTCGAAATAGGCGACGTGGTGACCGCGGTGCTTCCGTTCCAGTGCGGGGAACTGGTGCCGCAGCGCCGAGAGTTCGATAGCCGCAGTCTGCCTCGAGGCCGATACCGTCATTGTGCTATAGCCAGGTTGGCGTTCGTCAATGGTGACTCGAGCACGGAAATATTCGGGCTCCGCTCGGGGAAAGCTACTTCCAAAGGCGACTCTGGCCTTGGTTCAGCCGCCCTCATAGCTTTTTTGGGTCCGGCTATTTCCCGCGCTGCGGTTTCCGAGTGTACCGCGTGACCCCTCCACCCTCTGGGACTTCGGAATGACGCTCCACCGACCAGCAGTGGCTGGATTCCGCAGTTGCGGGGTGTGTGTCACCCGATATCTCCTGACCATAGCATCGTCTGCAACGCTGCTCGTATCTCTCAACGCGTGTGGCGGGACCGAACCCCGCATCCCCTCGGCGCTGGCATTGAGCACCAACATGCTGTCGTTTGACGCCGTGGGCGAGGAGCAGCAGCTGGATCCATCGATCACGGATCAGGATGGTAATCCTCTTCCTGAAGAGACCGTGAGCTGGTCCAGCAGCGATCCCGGCGTAGCGTCGGTGACCCAGGACGGGCTGGTCACGGCGCGGGGTGCAGGCTCTGCGGTGATCACTGCCAGCGCGGGCACCGTGACTGCCACAGCGCAGGTCACGGTGGTCCAGGTGCCAGCTGAGCTTCAGAAGGTTTCTGGCGATACGCAGACGGTGCCTGCCGGGGCGCCAGTTCCCATCCCGCTCGTAGTGCAGGTCAACGACTCGCGCGGCAACCCGATCCCGACCGCCACAGTGATATTCGCCGTGCTGGAGGGCGACGGATCTGTCGGCACCTCGACCGCGGTTACGGGCGTGGACGGGAGGGCCTCCACCACGTTCACCTCCGGCACCATCTCCGGTTCGGCTCAAGTGGTCTCTGCTACGGTCGAGGGCACTACTCTGTCGGTGTCGTTCACCACCGTTGCTGCCCCGGACCCGAGCTCTTTCAATATCGGCATTCGTTTTCTGGACTCCGCCACCGCCGGCCAACGGCTCGCCTTTGCCGAGGCGAGGCTCCGGTGGGAAGCCGCGATCGGAGCAGACATCCAGGACGGACAGCTGAACGCGGCGGCGGGTACCTGCGGGGCCAGCTCGCCTGCCGTCATCCAGAGCATCGATGACGTGTTGATCCTGGTCAGCCTGGTCCCCATCGATGGAGAAGGTGGGGTCCTGGGCGGTGCCGGCCCGTGCTGGATTCGTGACCCCGGTAGTCTGACGATCATGGGCTCGATGCAGTTCGACACTGCGGATCTGGAAATGATGCAGACCAAGGGCCTGCTCTCGAACGTCATTCTCCACGAGATGGGTCACGTCCTGGGAATGGGGACGCTCTGGGCCGTGCAGGGATTCCTGGCAGATCCATCACTCCCTCCGGCCAACGGTACCGATCCTCACTTCACCGGTCCACAGGCTATTGCTGCGTTTGACGACGCGGGAGGAGTGGATTACGTGGCGGGCGCGAAGGTTCCAGTCGAGAACAGCGGAGGCGCCGGTACCGCTGATGGTCACTGGCGAGACACGGTATTCGGCAACGAGTTGATGACGGGCTTCATCGGCCCAGGCCACAGCCCGTTGAGCATTGTCACTCTCGCCTCGCTGGCCGATCAGGGATACGCGGTGAACCTTGCTGTGGCAGATCCGTACAACCTGCAGCTCTCACTACGTGCCCTGGACACTCGGCCCACTCTCCAGCTCAAGGATGACATCCTGACCGGCCCGATCAGGAAAGTGGACCCGCGGGGCCGCCAGACCGGAGAGCTCCGGCGGTGATATCGTCGTATGGACGTGCAGCCACTCTCATGATCTTTCCAGTCATGCTGCTGGTATTGCCTGCCTGCCGATCATCGGCAGACCGGCCGATTCCCCAAGAGTGTGCTCCAGTGACATCTGAATTGCCGGACACGAGCTCCATCCGGGAGTTCGCCGGCGAGTACCAGTTGAAACTCATTGCCACTTCGGGCGCCAAGAGCGGTTCTGTCGTGGAGGGCACCTTGAAGCTGGTGCCGCAGAGCCCCGACCTTCGCTACCGCACACTGCCGGGAGCAGGAGTCGCTGACTCGTCGGTGGTTCATCCCCTTTATGGAGCCGCCGACATAGATCTGAGCCGATTGGACGCGGTGCAGGTTGGTAGCACGACCACACTGGATCCGGTGCAGCCTGGTGTTCTGGTTCTGGAGCGGCATGCGCGGCCGAACCGTCCTCGCAGCACCGAGATCGTGTTACGTCTGGGCTCAGAAGCCAATCGCCGCGACCGGCAACGGGTCGATGGAGGCTATATGGCGCTCAGGGTGTTGCAGCTCACCCCGACGGGCTTCTCGGGCAACTGGAGCAGCGGGATCATGAGAGAGCGATCCGCGGGGCACTTCTGCGCTGTGCGGGCCGGCGGTCGGTGAGGAGGCGGTAGGAAAAGAGGCGGTAGGTGAGGCGGCGGTAGGTGAAGCGGCGGTAGGTGAGGCGGCGGTAGGAAAAGAGGCGGTAGGAAAAGAGGCGGTCCAGGTACGCCTCTCCTGCTTCCGACTCAGTTCTATCGGCCGCTTTACCTACCGCCGTTTCACTTACCGCCGCCTCACCTACCGCCCGCCATGGAGGCGCAGGGAATCGAACCCTGGTCCGAGTGAGCTTCCAGAACTGCGTCTACGTGTGTAGGCTCGACTTCTTGCCGTCACTTTGCGGTGGTATCGAGCCGACCTCCGCAAAGCCTATCTCCTTGAAATCTCGCCGGACGCATCGGAGCGACGTGACCAGCCAGCCCAGATTTGCGATTCGATGCACAGCGCCCCGGGCGGGCTCCATACATCGAAGGAGCATAAGCGAGCGTTAGCTCAGCTTACGCAGCCATTGCCAGTTCAGAGTTGGCAGTTGAATCATTCCAGACAGTTTTACCAGGAACCTGGACCTGGACACGCTGCAATTCCTTCATCAAACCCGTCGAAGCCAAGTCGCCCCCGGGTGAAGGAATTATAACGGAAGACGGGAAAGACGGGAAGGACGTGAACGACGGGTGGGAGGTCTCAGGCTGTTCATGTTATGCCTGATATGAGTTGCGGTAAGTCCTTGGTTTTCCGATGCTTGTAAACATCCGTCCTTCCCGTCCTTCCCGTCCGCCTTCACCTCCCCGCCTTCTCTACCCGGTTCCGTCCGCTCCGCTTGGCCACGTAGAGGGCCGCATCGGCCTGCGCCGGCAGATTGTCCAGGCTGCGGCTGGTCTCAGGGCAGGCGGCCACACCGAAGGATGCGCTGAGCGGCCACTGCCGGCCGCGCCAGTCCCAAGCGGTCGTGCCGAGCTTGAGTCTGATACGCTCCGCAATCCGGGCCCCGAGATCGAGGTTGGTCTCCGGAAGCCACACGGCGAACTCTTCTCCGCCGATGCGGCCAGGCACATCGGCACTACGAATCTGCTCCCGGATAATTCGGGCAAAGTGCACCAACGCGGCATCACCGGCCGGGTGGCCGAGGCTGTCGTTGAGACTCTTGAAATGGTCGAGGTCGGCGTAGACCAGCGCACCCGATTTGATTGATATGAGACGGAACGTCTCATCGAATCCACGGCGATTATGCAGGCCAGTCAACGGGTCGATTGTCGCGGCCCTCTTCTGCTGGTCGGCCAGCAAAGCGCGATAGATGCGCGGGGCGGCATTGGCGAGTGCCTCGTTCAGCTCCGATCGCGCCGCCCCCACCGGCTCGCGTCCGCCAGTCAACCAGATTGCCACGGCACCGATCGCCTGGTGATCTCGTTTCATCGGAAGGAGCAGAACCGCGGCTGGGCGGTTGCGGCGATCCGGCACTACCCCGCCAAGCGGCTCACCTGTGGACACGACCGATTCGAGACTCCCCTGCGCCACCCGTGCCAGTTCACTCTCCGGCGGGAGGAAGCTGTCGAGCAGCCGGCGGTCACCGCGGCCGGAAACACCGATGACCCGCACCCCGCTCGTGTCCAGCGCTGCTACCACCACCTGCGCGTCGAGAGTACGCTCCAGCTGATACGCGAGTCTGAGGCCCACACTGCCCACCGACTCCAGCGAGCTTTCCTGGGCCTGGGCCTGGGTAAGCGCGACAATTTGCGGCCGCCGCCTCACACCTTCGAGCAAACGGCGAAGATCGTCTTCCACCACCGGCAGCCGGGGCGCCTCAGGCCCATCAGCGAGCAGCAGGCCCACGGCAGCGCCGGATTGGGCATGAAAAACGAGCGTGCCACTCTCCATGCGCTCGACGCCGCTTTGCTCCTGGTCCCGCGCCCGCTCCAGCCGCCGGTCTACAGCCACAATTTCCGCAACCGAGAGTCGCTCCGGCTCGAGAATCCGCTCGGCCTTCGGACCTTCCTCTCCCGGGTCCAGCTCCGTGATCCACACCCCGATCGCCCGGTGAGCGCGGCGCAGCCATTCGAGAGCCGGATCGGGGAGAAGATGAGGGGAGACGCCGGCATGAGCCCTGGTGATTCGCTGCCGGCGGCCGAGGAGCCACCCAATGACCCCGGCGATCGCGGCGAGAACCAGGACCAGCAGCTCCGTCATTCCCGCAGCCAGCCGCGACGTCGGAACCAGACGTAGATGACCAGCGTGACCAGTCCCATCGCCGCCAGCACACCCGGATAGCCCCATCGTTCATTGAGCTCGGGCATGAACTCGAAGTTCATGCCGTAGATGCCGACGATGAACGTCAGCGGCAGAAAGAAAACCGAGAAGACCGTGAGCACCCGTACCACTTCATTGGTCCGGTGGGATGCCAGCGCGAGCTGAATGCTGAGCAGGCTGTTGACCTCCTCCAGAAGCTCATCGGCGTAGGAGTGCATGCTTTGCGCATTCTCGCGGATGTCCTGGTAGAGCGGCGCGGTAGGTTCGGATGCAGGCACCAGCTTCTGTACCGCATCGAGAGTATGGGAGAGCATCCTCCGCATCTGGGTCACGCGGCGTTTCACCAGATATATCCCATGCAGCGTACCGCTGAACTCCGCCTCCCCGAACACCGTCGATTCGAAGGCGTCAATCGCCGTCTCGGACTTCTCCAGCGGTTTCTCGTAGGTCTCGATGGCACCGTTGATGAGCTCGATGAGGAGCCGGGGCATATAGCCCTTTCTCCTTTCGCTCGAGCCCACCGGAATGGTGCCGCTCTCATACCTGTCTCTGAGGGCAGTAAGAAACGGCTGCTCAGTGCGGTGGATCGTGATCAGAAAATCCGAGCCGTAAAAGATGGCCACCTTGCGGGTCATCTCGTGCAGCGTGGAGCAGTCAGCCGGTGCCTCGGCATCTATGGCACGAACGATGATGAACGTGGTCGAGCCAATGCGCTCGTATTTGGGCAGGTGCTCAGGCTCGAGCGAGTCCTCCACCGACATCTGGTGCAGGCCGTAGCCCCGCGCGATGTCGGTCAACTCCTCTCGTGTAGGATGGACCACGTCCAGCCATGCAAAGGGCGGATCCGAGCTGTTGATGGCTGTGCGTATGGTCATGTTTGACAGATCCGGCTGGCGGCCGCGGCGGCCCCGAAGCCGTTATCGATGTTGACCACAGTGACGCCCGCTGCGCAGGAATTGAGCATTCCCAGCAGCGCCGCGAGGCCGCCGAATGAGGCTCCGTACCCGATACTCGTAGGCACGGCAATAACCGGGACACTTACCATCCCGCCCACGACGCTCGGCAGCGCGCCTTCCATACCCGCCACCACGATGACGACTCGAGCACTCTGGACCTGCTTCGCAGCGGCGAGGAGCCGATGGAGACCGGCAACCCCGACGTCGATCAGGCGCTCAACAGGGTGGCCAAACGCGTCCGCGACCACAGCTGCTTCCTCAGCCACCGGGAGGTCGCTGGTGCCCGCCGAGATCACGAGAATCGTGCCCGGTGCCCGGGAGGGCCGCACAGCGGCGAGATGGACCACACGTGCCAGCGGGTTCCAGGTCATCTGCGGAAAGCGGGACTGGAGCCGTGCCGCCACCGCTTCGCCGGCCCGAGTGCCCAGGAATGAGCCTGTGGCAGCCTCGAGGCGCTCGCATATCGCGACCACCTGATCGGCGCTCTTTCCTTCGCAGAACACGACTTCGGGAAATCCTTGGCGCAGCGCTCGATGATGATCGATGCGCGCGAACGGCAGATCTTCAAACGGCAGGTACCGCAGCCTCTCCAGTGCTGCACTCGGAGCAAGTCGGCCTGCGGCGACTTCGGCGAGAAGGGCCTCGAGCTGCTCGGCGGTCACGCCACCTGAGCAACCGGTTCGAGATACTCGAGGAAGATCGCCTCCGCCTCGGCGATGGACTCGATCTGAAAGAGGCGTTGCCGCAGTGCGCTGGAGCCGTGAAGCCCCCGGGTATACCAGCCGAGGTGCTTCCTGAACTCCATTACCGTGCGCCGAGTGTCGCCCTGAAGCCGGAGAGCGAGCCGGGCGTGCTCCAATGCTACGGTGAAGCGTTCTCCTGCACCTGGAGGCGGCTGCAAGGAGCCTCCCGCCAGGAGAGTCTGTCCATCGCGGAACAACCAGGGGTTGCCAAACGCACCCCGTCCGATCATGGCACCGGCACACCCAGTGTGGTCACGCATTCGGACGATGTCAGCCGCACTCTCGAGATCGCCATTGCCGATGACCGGAATGTCCAGAGCCTCGACCACGCGTGCAATTTCGTCCCAATTGGCCTTTCCCGAGAACATCTGAGTCCGGGTACGCGCGTGGAGCGTAAACGCCCTTGCGCCTGCTTCCTGCATCCGAAGCGCGATGGCGACCGGATCGCGCGAATCATCGCTCCAGCCGCTCCTCGTCTTCACCGTCACCGGGAGGTGGGTAGCGCCGATGACTGCCCGAATGATGCGGGCGACCAGATCCATATCCCGAAGGCAGCCGGATCCCCCGTTCCGCTGCACCACCTTCTTCACCGGGCAGCCAAAATTGATGTCGATGAATTCCGGCCCGTAGTGCTCGGTGATGAGACCGGCGGCTTCGGCCATGGCATTGGGATCCGAGCCGTAGATCTGGATACCGATTGGGCGCTCGACCGCCTCGAACTCTGCGCCTTCGAGCGTGCTCCTGATCCGGCGCCTGATCGCCTCCGATGACAGGAATTCGGAGAGCACGACGTCGGCACCCATTCGCCGGCAGATCTGGCGAAACGGCGCCTCCGACACTCCCGCCATCGGCGCGAGAATCAGGGGGAAAGGATGGGCGGATGGATAGGGCAACTGCATGGGGACAAAATACTTGGCCGCCAGATTAGTGGCAATGGAAGCTCGGCTCGGCGGTGGGCACAAGCGATTTTGACACCTCCTCGAGCAGGGTATAGGTTGCCGAAATGCGACTCCGCGAATTCTTCACCCCCGGTGCCGTGGCGCTCGCCTTGCGCGGGACCTCGAAGGACGAGATCCTGGCTGAAATGGTCGGTCTGCTGGGAACAGACGAGCGCTCCGCCGGAACGCTGCTGCGGATACTGCAGCGGCGGGAGAATCTTGGGTCTACCGGAGTCGGCCGCGGCATAGCCATTCCCCATGGCCGGTCCCTCGTGGTGAGCCGGTTGCGCCTGGCGTTCGGACATAGGCGTGAAGGCATCGAGTTCCAGGCCATCGATGGGCGGCCGGTATTCAGTTTCTTCCTGATCGTCGCTCCGCCCCTCGAGATATCAAACCAGTACTTGCCTGTTCTCGGCCGGATCGCGCAATTCGCCAAGGAGCCGGACGTACCCGAACGTCTTGCGGCGCTGGCCTCTTCCGAGGACTTCTTTCGACTGCTGGAGGAGAAGGGAATCTGAGACATGAGATCCGCGGATGAAACCTGGTAGATACCGGCCTGCACGGCTCGGGAGCTTCACCTCGAGGGTAGTCCGCCTGGTCTCGTCGCTCTTCATTCTGTCCTTTCGCTCTTCACTTCTTCCTGCCCAAATACCAGACCAGGAGATCGCCTTTCGGCAGTTCCGCGAATTGGTGGCAACTGTGTCGGATACCGTTGAGCTTCGGGCTCTCCTCCGCGCATCTCGCAGTTACGATGAAGAAAACCAGCACGATCTCTGGGCTATTCTGCGCTCGGGCCTCGTGGCACTGCGACTCGGGGAGTTGCGGGCCGATCCCGATCATGGCGAGGCCATCTCCATCTTTCGTAATGCGGCCAGGCGGACACCGGACCAGCCGGAACCCTGGTTCTTCCTGGGATTGGCCGAAGAAGGTCGTTCGGAATGGGAAATGAGCGTTAGGCTGAACCTCGGCAATCGTGTCGGACTCAAAGCGCTCGAGCGAGCCGTCGCACACCACCAGCGCGCCCTCCACGCTCATCCGGGCTACACTCCCGCTGCCCTGGCTCTGGCCCGACTCACCCTGGCACTCAGAGACACGGCCCGGTTGGCTCGTGCGGTGCCGTCGCTCGAGAGAGCGGCCGCCGGCGTTTCAGCCAGTCCAGAGCTCCTACTGGCGTGGGGTCGAGTGGCTCGGGCTGCCGGCAACCCTCAGGCGGCACTCGAGGCGTTCGAGCGATATGTGTCCCTCGGTGAGAACCGAGCACTCGGGCTGCTGGAGCTATCACGCACCGCGCTTGCTCTCGGACATCCCGCAGGTGAGAAGGCCTATTTTGAGGGCGCCTCTCTTGGCGGGGTTGAGGTGGCCTCCGAGTACGTCGCCGATATTGCTCCATTCCTGGGCGATTCCGCTATTTCAGAACTCGAAACTCTGTCGGGCGAACAGCTGGCGGAAGGTCTCCGACGTTTCTGGACCGACCGCGATCGAGTGGAGCTCCGTGCGGAAGGAGAGCGGCTTCGGGAACACTACCGCCGACTCCAGTATGCCCGGCTCCACTTTCCCCTCACCATCAGCCGCCGTTTCCATGGTCGCCTGGATGCGTACCGGTCTGGTAATGTCGAGCTGGACGATCGTGGCATCATCTACATCCGACACGGCGAGCCTGCCGTCCGGCTGCGTCCATTCGTGTTCGGGGCCATGCCCAACGAGTCCTGGCGGTACGCCAGGGCAGAGGGAGATCTGCTGCTGCATTTCAGCGGAGGCTGGGATCACAACGGCGGTGGGGACCTGTACGACTACCGATTGGTGCAGAGCGTCCTGGATCTTCGGGGCGCCGCCGACGCACCCCAGGACCAACTGCTGCTGTCACGGCAGTCCTTGTCGCCCGCCTACAGCCGCATGCTCAACTGGGGCCGGTACGGTGCCGGTCATGCCAGGGCGTTGGAGCGGAGCATCGGAACGACCAGCATCGCGGTAGGCACCACGACCGATACTCACGAGCTGGGGTTCCACCGAAGACTCCAGGTCGTGGCGGACCTGATTGCAGTGGGCCGCAGCACCACGGGAAGCCTGGCGCATCTCGTATTCGGCATTGCCGCGGCCGGGCTTTCGCCGGACGTCAGCAACGGCGCCGCGATGTATCCGGTGCGGGTTCGACTGGTGGCGCTCGATCAGCGTGATCGTCCGCTCACCAGTCTGGACACGACGCTCATCATCCGGCATTCACGTCCGCTGGGCGACAGCGAGTTTCTGGTGGGCCGGGTCGAGCTCACTCTGCCTCGCGGTGAGTGGCGGTACCGCGCATCGTTGCAACAGGGGGACAGCGCCGGCGTTGTTCTTCCCCGGCAATCGGTCGTTGTAGCAGACATGTACGGCTCGGCCCTGGCGCTGAGTGACATCGCGCTGGGCTCCAGAGGCAGGGCGGTCAGCTGGATCACCGACGCGGCGGACACCGTACTATTGGCACCATCGGGGCTGTTTCGGAAAGGCGCCAATGTGGAACTCTATTACGAGGTCGGCGGGGCCACGCCCAGGCAGCTCTATCGTCATGAGATCACCGTACTTCAGCTAAATACGCGGGCCGCGAAACGCAGGAGCCCCCTGGTAGCCCTGTCGTTCCACGAGGCCGCCGCCGATTCCGTCATCAGGTCTCAACGAGTGGTACGATTGGATCGGTTGAAGGAGGGGAGCTATCTGGTGGAGGTAAAGATCACCGCTCCGGACGGGAGCTCCCGGATACGGCAGCGATCATTGCGGCTGATAAAATGATGAATTGCGGCTCTCGTACATGGCTCCTTGAACAGCCGCTGCCCTCTTGCGCAGTTCTTTACCACGAAGGGCACGAAGGAATGTTGGTCCCTTCACTACCAGGTTTCTGAAGACAGTAGTTGGACTTCCTCCCCGTGCTTTGTCCCTTCGTGTCCTTCGTGGTAACAAGCTGTGCAGAAGAGCCGCCACCATTGACAGGAGTAATCGTCAGCACCATTACTCCCATTCGATCGTCGCAGGCGGCTTGGAGCTCACGTCGTAGACAACGCGGTTCACCCCATCAACCTCGTTCGCGATGCGGTTGGATACCTGGGCCAGAACGTCCGGTGGGAATGGGTACCAATCCGCAGTCATCCCATCCCGGCTGGTGACAGCACGCAGCGCAATGACCTGGTCGTAGGTTCGGCCGTCCCCCTGCACGCCTACTGATCGGATTGGCAGGAGCACCGCGAACGCCTGCCAGATGTCGTCGTACAGTCCCGCGGCCCGAATCTCCTCGGTATAGATGTGATCGGCCCGCCGCAGGATCTCCAGATTATCCGCGGTGACATCACCGAGAATGCGAATCGCCAGCCCCGGCCCCGGGAACGGATGGCGACCAACCATCTCCTCCGGTAGTCCGAGCTCCCGCCCGACCTGGCGCACCTCGTCCTTGAAAAGCTCACGAAGCGGCTCGAGCAGCTTGAATGGGAGCCGCTCGGGCAGGCCGCCGACGTTGTGGTGAGTCTTGATGGTCACCGAGGGACCTCCCAATGGGGATAGCGACTCGATGACGTCGGGATAGAGGGTCCCCTGCACCAGAAAGCCGACATCCTTCCCGACCTGCTTTGCCTCTGCCTCGAACACATCGATAAAGGTGTGTCCGATCCTTCGCCGCTTCTCCTCGGGGTCTGTAACGCCGGCCAGACGCTCCAGGAAGCGTTCCCGTGCGTCCACCACTCTCAGATCGATTCCCAGATGCCTGCGAAACGTCTGCTCGACCTGGTCCCGTTCATGGAGCCGAAGCAGCCCGTGATCCACGAAGATGCAGGTCAGGCGGCTCCCGAGCGCGCGATGCACCAGGGCAGCAGCCACGGACGAGTCGACGCCGCCCGAGAGCCCACAGATCACCCGCTGACTTGGACCCACGATCTCGCGGACGCGGTCGATCTCAGTCTCAACGAAGTGTCCGGGAGTCCAGTCCGGTATGCATCCGCACACCTCGAAGAGGAAGTTGTTCAGTATCTCGCCCCCGCGAGGGGTATGGGCGACTTCAGGATGGAATTGGACGCCGAAGAGCGGTCGCTGCCTGTGCTCGATGGCGGCAATGGGAGAGTTGGCACTCGATGCAGTTACTTCGTAGCCCGGAGGTGGCGAGTCCACATGGTCACCGTGGCTCATCCAGACAGGTGTCTCTTCGCCCCTGCCAAAGCCGTGGAACAGGCGGCCTCCGTCTACCCGCAGGTTGGCTCGTCCGTACTCCCGTCGATTGGCGCGGGTAACGCTGCCACCGGAGAGATGAGCCAGCAGCTGCATGCCGTAACAGAGCCCCAGAACCGGGGTATTCAGCTCGAGCAACTTGGGATCCGCCGTCGGCACACTCTCACCGTAGACCGAATTGGGACCACCCGAAAGAATGATCCCCTTCGGTCTCCAGTCACGAATCCAGTCGACCGTACGGGTGGGCGGATGGATCTCACAGTAGACATGCGCCTCCCGTACCCGTCTGGCAATCAGCTGGGTGTACTGGGAACCGAAGTCGATGATCAGAATGCCGTCGTGGTGCTTAGCTGTCATGCCGAGTCTATCCAGAGGGATTGTCACCCTGAGCCAAGCGAAGGGGCGAAATGTCGCTCGGTCCCTTCGATTCCGCTCCCTCAGGGTGACATACGTTCGCCTTCGAAAAGCTCCTCAACCTTTTCCCGCGTTCTAGCCACCCACCACTTCCCGCCATCAGCGATGATCTCCGGCGGACGCGGCCTGCTGTTGTAATTGGAAGCCATGACGAAGCCGTAGGCTCCCGCGCCGAGTACTGCCAGGGCATCACCCGCCTCCAGCCCCGGCAGGCTTCGGTCGAGTGCCAGGAAATCGCCGGTCTCACAGACGGGACCCACGACATCCACCCGGGTGGGGGACCGTCCCTGCTCCACCAACTCGACTATCTCGTGATAGGCCTGGTAGTGGCTGGGCCGGACCAGATCGTTCATGCCCGCATCCACCACGACAAACTCCTTTCCGCCGGAGTGCTTACGATAGAGCACGCGGGTGAGGAGCACTCCGGCGCTCCCCACGAGGAAGCGCCCGGGCTCGAGATAAATCTCGAGTCCAGTCGGAGCAAGCAGGGGCACCACGGCGGCGGCAAACTCCGCGGGCTTCATCCACCGTTCATCGGAATAGCGGATTCCGAGTCCACCACCTATATCGAGCACCCGCAACGTTGCCGATCCAGCCCGTCGTAACTGCTCCACCAGCTCGACAAGGTGTCTGATCCCCTGGCGAAAAGGCGCGGTATCCACCAGCTGACTGCCGAGGTGCATGGCCAGGGTCGTGAGCTCGAGCTGCGGATGATGCAGGACGTACCGGGCTGCCGCAGCGACCTGATCGATTGGAACCCCGAACTTGATCCCGCTCTTGCCGGTGGAGATGTAGGGGTGGGTATCGGTGGTGACATCCGGATTGACGCGGATCCCTACGCGGACTTGCCTCTGCTCGGCTTCAGCAACACGCCCGATCAGTTCCAGCTCCTCGATGGACTCCACGTTCAAGTGTCCAATACCCGCACGGATTGCGGCTTGCAGCTCCTCGGCGCTCTTGCCCACTCCGCTGAACACGATATGCCCGGGATCGAATCCCGCGGCAAGAGCACGGGCCATCTCGCCGGCGGAGACGATGTCTGCGCCCGCGCCGAGCTCCCGCAGAATGCGGAGCACCGCGAGATTGCTGTTCGCCTTCACCGCAAAGCAGATTCGGTGCGGCAGCGAGCCCAGTGCGCTATCCAGTGAGCGGTAGCGCTCGCGAATAGCTCCCGCGTTGTAGACGAACGTCGGTGTGCCCGCCTCCGCAGCGATGTCGACGAGCGATACACCTGCCAGGAGCAACATCCCGCCGCGACGTTCCAGTCCGGCGTCTTCGAACAACGGAGTTGTTGCCCCACCGGCCCGCTGCCCCGCTGCCGCGCTTAGTACGCCTTCGCCCACACTGCCTCGGCGATGCTGGGACGGTTGCACCACATGCACTCTTTCGGTGCCACCGGCGAGCGAAACTCTGGATCGGGCAGTACTCGTATCGTCGCCTTGGTCTCCTCCTTTATCTCCGTTTCGCAGGCCGGTCGCCCGCAGAAACCTCCGTAGACGAAGCCACCTTCGTTTTCCATCCTGGCGATAAATTGTGCCTTCGTGGCGCCTCTGAGGCTGGCTGCCTCTCGCCGGGCGAGGGCGGCGGCCAGGAGGTCGGCCTGAAACTGATCCATCACGATCAGGAGACGCGTCGCAAGCCCATCCATCGGCAGGGTTTCCTTCTTTCCTCCTGTCCGCCGGGCGAGCACGACCGAGCTCGAAGCCACGTCCCGCGGGCCGACCTCGAGCCGGAGGGGAACCCCCCGCCCTTCCCATTCGTAATACTTGGCACCCGGCTTCATGCCTTCGCGGGAGTCAATGTGGACTCGTACGCCTGCGGCTGCCAGCTCCTGGCGAAGGCGGCCCGCCGCCTCGAGCACCCTGGCCCGTTCCTCATCCGTCTTGTGAATCGGCACGATGACGACCTGGTACTGAGCCAGCTTCGGCGGACAGATCAGGCCGTTGTCATCACTGTGCGTCATGATGAGAGCGCCAACCAGTCTGGTGGATACACCCCACGAGGTGTTCCACACGTGATCCAGGGTGCCGGCCGCGGTCTGGAATGTGACCTCGAATGCACGTGAGAAGTTCTGGCCCAGATTGTGACTGGTGCCGGCCTGGAGAGCCTTGTTGT
>DATFFX010000079.1:0-2246 GCA_035249825.1 Gemmatimonadales bacterium
CCCCAGCCCAGCAGCGCGATGGCCTCGTGCCGCGCGAGCAGGATCACCAGACGGCTGACGCCCGCCTGCTCGGTGCGGAGTTGCTCCCACGTCAAGCCTGTCAGCTCGGCCACTACCGCGGGATCTCCCGGTGCACCGGTCACCACGCCCTTCACCCCGAAGACGAGCGGAGCGAGAGCGACCACACCCAGTACCGCCCAGCCGTATTGCTGACGGCGTCTTAGCATCACGGCACCCTCCTGCCAGCACAACGCCGATTGTTAATGAACGGTCGTCTGTCTGCCTAACGGACCGCGCATCAGCAGCGGCGACTTGAGCGTTCGGACACTATCTAACGTTCCGTAAACATGAAGCGCCCGCCAGCTGCTAGCGCTTGAAGGTTGGCTGCCCGAGCACCTGAAGATTGACGTTGCGAGCGTGTCCGGCACACGGCACGCGAGTGGCTAGGCCTATTCGGTGGCCGTCGCCGCGGCCCTCTGGGGTGCCGTACTCCTGCCGGAGCGCGCACGGCTTCGCGCCAGCCACACGCGGCTCCCCAGCAGCACCAGCAGCACCATCCCGTACAGCAGCGGAGCCTGGATGTCCTTCTTGACCAGCCAGAGGTAGTGCAGCACACCCGCGCCCGCTGCGACGTAGACCAGCCGGTGCAGGCGCTGCCACCGCTTTCCTCCCAACCGCCGGACCCACCCCGTGGTGGAAGTGATCGCCAAGGGCACCAGGCACAAAAAGGCGGTAAACCCGACGAGCACCCACGGATGTTTCACGATGTCCCGGAGGATCTCGTCGATCGAGAGCGACTGGTCGAATACCAGATAGGTCGTCAGGTGAAGGCAGGCGTACCAGAAAGCCGTCAAGCCGATCAGCCGGCGTACCTTGATGAGCTCGTTCCAGCCGGTCAGTCGGCGGAGCGGGGTTACCGCCAGGGTCAGCATGAGGCAGGTGAGGGCGGTATCCCCGGTGACATGCTGCATGAACTTGACTTCGTCGCCCATGACGAGACCGCTCAGCAGCGCGAACAGCAGCCACGCGAACGGGAGCACCGCAGCAAAGTACAGCACGGGCTTTACCACCCGGGTAATGACGGCGGCGCGGGTCACGGGGGAAGGCTCAGAAGTTCCGGCGGAGGTCCAGGCCGGCGTACAGCGACGCGACCTGGTCTCCGTAGCCGTTGAACATCAGCGTCTTGCGCTTGAAAAGCTCGCCGATCCGCCGCTCGCGCGCCTGGCTCCACCGCGGGTGGTCAACTTCGGGGTTTACGTTGGCGTAAAATCCGTACTCGTCCGGAGCCGCAATGTTCCACGTGGTCTTCGGCTGGTTCTCACTGAAGCGGATTTTCACGATGGACTTGCCCCCCTTGAACCCGTACTTCCAGGGCACGATCAGTCGTAAGGGCGCGCCGTTCTGGTTCGGCAGGGGCTTGCCATAGACACCGGTAACGAGAAGTGTCAGTGGATGACGCGCCTCGTCCATCCGAAGCCCCTCGACATAGGGCCACTCCAGAACGCGACGCTGCTGTCCCGGCATCTGCTGGGGATCGAGAAGCGTCGTGAACTCTATGTACTTGGCCTTTGAGGTGGGTTGCAGCCGATCGATCATCGGGCCGAGCGGAATGCCGAGCCAGGGAATGACCATGGACCATCCCTCGACACAACGCATGCGGTAGATCCGTTCGACGGGGCTGAACGGCTTCAACAGATCATCCAAATGGTAAACGGCGGGACGTTTGACCTCGCCCGCAACCTCCACTCTCCAGGGTTTCGTTTGGAGGCTGCCGGCATTGCGCTCGGGATCATCCTTGCCGGTGCCGAACTCATAGAAGTTGTTGTATCCCGTAACATCTTCCCAGGGCGTGAGCTTCTCCTCGGTCCGACCGCCCCCCTCGTCGCCGCCGGCGGACCGACAGGCAGGAAGCGGAAACAAACCGCCCACCGCGGCGGCACCGAGCCCCGCAGCCTTGAGGAACTCGCGCCGGTTCCAGAACAGCGCTTCGTCGGTTATCTCGGAGACGGAAATATCAGGTGGGCGACGGATGAACATGGCTCTACCTCGGGTAGCCGTGAATGCTCGGAATACCCTAAAGATACGCCCTGGACAACGAAACAGTTCCCAACGGACAGGGAGGGATTCGAACCCTCGATACCCTTGCGGGTATGCCACCTTTCCAGGGTGGTGCCTTCAACCGCTCGGCCACCTGTCCTGAAGCGTTGTCGCGCGGCAACTTAGCGGCCTTTGAGAGAGAGGTCAAC
>DATFFX010000080.1:0-2878 GCA_035249825.1 Gemmatimonadales bacterium
CATTCACTGTGAGAGCGATTCGAAAAAAGCCCTCTCCTGCCGGGCCGAAGCCGCTTCCCGGGAGCACGACGACGCCCAGCTCCTCCAAAGCCATGCGAGCGAACTCCGCTGAAGACACGCCCGTGGGGAGCGGGACCCACAAGTACATCGCCGCCCGGGGCGGTTCCACGGCGAAACCGGCCGCCCGAAGGGCAACCACAGCGGCATCCCGGCGTGCCTGCAACTCTACACGAATCGGCTCTACGAGACTCTCCCCTGCGTCCAGTGCCGCCGCCCCAGCCTTCTGCACTGCCAGAAAGGGCCCGGTATCGACATAGGATTTGACTCGGGTCAGGGCACCGATCAGCTCCGCGCGACCCGCCGCAAAGCCCAGACGCCAACCGGTCATCGAGTAACTCTTCGAGAGCGAGAAGAATTCGATGGCCACGTCACGAGCTCCGGCGGTCTCGAAGATGCTCGGAGCACGATAACCATCGAATGTCAGATCGCAGTATGCGTTGTCATATGCCAGCAGTATCCCATGCTCTCGACAGATGGCCACGGTACGCTCCAGATACTCCGGAGTGGCTACGGCCGCTGTCGGATTGTTGGGATAGTTGATGAATACGATCCTGGCGCGCTGCAGCGTTTTCTCCGGTACCTGATCGAGCCGCAGCAAGAACTTGTTCTCAGGCCGCAAGGCGGCGATGTATGGCTCGGCTCCAGCCAGAAGGGCACCGCCGATGTATGCCTGATATCCCGGCTCGGGCACGATGGCAACGTCTCCGGGATCGATGACCGTGAGGGCCAGATGCGAAAGCCCCTCTTTCGAGCCGATCAGTGGCAACATTTCGGAGACCGGATCGAAGCGCAGGCCGAAACGACGCTCTATCCAGCGTACGGCCGCCTGGCGAAACTCGGGTAGGCCCTGCTGGAATCCATATTTGCTCAAGGCAGGGTCCCCCAGCGCCACCCGCATTGCCTGCACCGCTGCCCCGGGTGGAGGGGTGTCGTTGTCGCCGGCCCCCAGATCGATGACATCGACGCCAGCCTCTATCAGACGCCGCTTGATGGAAGGGATCTGCGCCAGGGGATACCCGGGCAGCGCTTGAACCCTCTTGCTGAAGCTGATCATCGGCTCTCGGCGTCCCGAACGGGATTGGAAAGGATGCCCACGCCTGGGATCTCCACCTCCACGACATCACCGTCGTGCAGCGGGGCGGTTCCGGCCGGCGTGCCAGTGGCGATGAGATCTCCCGGCTCCAGCGTCATAACACCACTCAAAAACGACACCAGCTCGGGAATCGAGAAGTGCATGTCGCTCGACCGCGCACGCTGCCGCTGAACTCCGTTTACCCTGCAGATCAACTCGAGGGCACGCCAATCCAGACCGCTGACCACCCTCGGCCCCACGGGACAGAAGGTATCGAAGCCTTTAGCCCTTCCCCACTGCCCGTCCGCTTTCTGAAGATCGCGGCAGGTCACATCATTCACGCAGACGTAACCCCCGATAGCACGTTCAGCACCCGCCATATCGGCGTGCCGGATCCGTTTCCCGATTACCACGCCGATCTCGGCTTCGAACTCCACCCGTGTGGAGACGCTTGGAAGCCGTATTGTATCACCATTGGCGATCAACGCTGTTGGGGGCTTGAAGAAGATGATCGGCACCTCAGGGATTTCATTTCCCAGCTCGCGGGCATGCTCGACGTAGTTCCGGCCGATACCGATGATTTTGGTGGGCCGCACCGGCATCATACTGCCGCTCCGATCCCTTGTCTGGCAAAGAAATCCTCGCACTTGGTGCGAATCTGACTCCAGCTGCCTATGACCCGTTCCGCCCGCGGCAACCCGCTCAAAAGAAGTGGCCCATAGCGCTTGGTAACCACCCGGCTATCGAGCAGAATCACGACTCCTGTGTCCTGACGGCTACGGATCAGACGACCAAAGCCTTGTTTCAGTTTGAGCGCAGCATGCGGAAGGAGGTAGCTCATGAACCCGTCGCTTCCCTCTTCAGCGAGCCGCTCCAATCTCGCCGCAGTGATCGGCTCCGACGGCACTTTGAACGGCAGCTTGTTCAGCACCAGGGCTCGTAGCGCCCGACCCGGCACATCGACCCCCTCCCAGAACGAGTCGGTGCCCAACAGAATGGCATTCTCCAAGTCGCGGAAGCGGCGGAGGAGCACGTCTCGTGGTGATTCTCCCTGTACCAGAATGGGCCACCGATCGCCCAGGGAGAGGCGGAGCTCTTGGGCCGCTCGCCGGAGCGCGGCGTGACTGGTGAACAGCACGAACATCCCCCCGTCCGATGCGAATGCCAGATCCGTCACTACCTGCACCAGGGCGGCGCCATGCGCAGGTTCGTCCTCACGCGGCTCGGGAAGATCGTGGGGAACTCCGAAGATGCACTGGGAAGGGTAGTCGAACGGCGATGCCAGGATCTCTCTTACGCGTACCGGTGACGATTCACCGGCCAACCCCAGGCGAGACTCCAGGAACGTGAACTCACCAGCCGCAGCGAGCGTGGCGCTGGTCAGGATCACTGTTCGAAGACGATCGAAGAGCAACTGTCGGAGTACGGGAGCGAGGTCGAGCGGCACGGCCGAGAGACTGACGTGCTGTCCTCGTGAGGTGCGCTCCATCCATCTCACCGTCGGGACTCCACCACTGGCAGGCCGAAGAGTCCGGTTGAGGCCATCGGAAACGCCTTCCAGCCGGCGCATGACCCCCCGAAGCTCTTGCAGAAGCTGCGCCCGGCGCTCGCTCTCTTCCGCTTGGGACAGGCGATCCGCGATCGTCTCCAGGGAGTCGCGCAACGACCGGAAGGCTCCCAACGTCGCATCGAGGTCGAAGCTCAGTCCCTCTGTCCAGATCGGATCCGCGGCAAAGCCTTCGTCGA
>DATFFX010000081.1:0-5280 GCA_035249825.1 Gemmatimonadales bacterium
TACGACTGATCGGTCTCCAGGCGGACGAGATCCGCGGCTCGCTCCCGCAGCGCCCGCTCGAGCCCCAGATCGAACTCGGCCATGTTGCGGCGGAAGTGATCCCTCGCCGCGTGGCTCTGAGTGTCCACGTATCTCCAGGCACCACTTTCGGGATCACGCAACGTCAACACCCCCGCCTCGGGCAGCTCCCGTTCCCGGGGATCAACCAGTTGCACTGCTACAACGTCGTGCTTCCGGGAGAGACGGCTCAGAGCCGGGTAGTAACCCGTGGTCATGAAATCAGAAACGATGAAGAGCACCGACCGCCGCCGAAGGGCGGGCTCGAGCTGTTCCAGCGCCAGTGCGAGGTTGGTTCCGGATCCCGCTGGCTCGAAGGAGAGGATCTCGCTGATGATGCGGAGGACGTGCCGCCGCCCTTTTCTGGCGGGGATCATCCGTTCAACCCGATCGGTAAAGAAGAGAGTGCCCACCCGATCGTTGTTCCGTGCTGCCGCCAGCGCCAGGACGGCGCAGACTTCGGTGGCCAGGTCGCTTTTCGTCCGCCGCCGGCTGCCGAACCGCTTCGAGGCGCTGAAGTCCACCACGAAGCCGACGGTCAGCTCCCGCTCCTCCAGATAGCGCTTGACGTACGCAGAGCCCAGCCGCGCGGTGACGTTCCAATCTATGGTGCGGACGTCATCGCCCGGCTGATACTCACGGACTTCGGCAAACTCGACGCCGCGGCCACGGAAGGCGCTGGAGTATTCTCCGGCGACGATGTCGCGCACCAGATGACGGGTCGTGATCTCGATCCGCCGCACTTCACGCATGACCTCCTCGGGGGTCATGGAACGGGAACGGTCTCGAAGATCCTCGCCAGCAGGGCGTCGGCGCCTACACCCTCGGCGTCGGCACGATAGGTCAGGAGAAGCCGGTGACGGAGCAGATCCAATCCCAGTGCCTTGATATCATCCGGCATGACATATGAGCGGCCCTGTAGAAAAGCGTGCGCCTTAGCGGCGCGAATCAGGTAGATCGAGGCCCTGGGCGAGGCACCGTACTCGATCAGTGGAGCGAGATCGCTCAAGCCCGCAGCTCCGGGCTGCCGGGTGGCTGCGATCAGATCGAGTACGTACTCCTTGATCCGGCCATCGACATAGACCTCCTGCACCAATCGCCGGGCTCTGATGACCCGCTCTGGGTCAAGGACCTGCCGAGCCGACGGCTCGGGTCCTGCCGTCATGCGGTCCAGAACCTCCCGCTCGTCGTGCCGATCGGGGTAGGTCACGATCAGCTTGAACATGAAGCGGTCTACCTGCGCTTCGGGCAAAGGGTAGGTGCCTTCGTGCTCGATCGGGTTCTGGGTGGCGAGCACCAGGAACAGCTCGTCCAGAGGAAACGTCTGCCCCCCGATCGTCACCTGCTTTTCCTGCATCGCCTCGAGCAGTGCGCTCTGCACCTTGGCCGGCGCGCGATTGATCTCATCGGCCAGCAGAATGTTGGTGAAGATCGGCCCCTTCTGTACCGTGAAGTCACCGCTCCGCTGGTTGTAGATCATGGTTCCTATCAGATCGGACGGCAGCAAATCGGGCGTGAACTGGATCCGGTGAAATCCGCCGGCAATCGTTGCTGCGAGGGTGCGGACGGCGAGGGTCTTGGCCAGTCCGGGTACGCCCTCGAGCAGCACGTGTCCATCGGCGAGCAACCCAATCAGCATGCGCTCCACCATGGCATGCTGGCCCACGATCACTTTGCCCAACTCCTCGGTTACCTCTCCCAGCAGCCGGCTCTCCTCGATGATGCGCGGATTCGGTGCCGGTGCTTCGAGGATACGTGCATCGATGGCGCTCATCCCGTAACTCCGGCAGTGGTTGGCTCAGCCGCGGTGTGCGGTCGAGGCTCGGTCGAGCGGCGGCGGGCCAGCCGCTTTTGCCAGGCATCCAGGTAGGTGTAGACAACAGGGGTGATATAAAGGGTGATAATCTGGGAAAAGAGCAGCCCACCCACCACCGCTACGCCGAGAGGCCGGCGGGACTCCGCACCCGCTCCGTGTCCCAGTGCGATCGGCAACGTGCCGACCAGCGCGGCCATGGTCGTCATCATGATGGGCCGGAACCGAACGCTGGCGGCCTGTAGAATCGCGTCGCGGGCACTGAGGCCCTCCCGGCGTTCCGCATCGATCGCAAAGTCGATCATCATGATCGCGTTCTTCTTGACGATACCCACCAGCATGATCACTCCAACGAAGGCGTAGATGCTCAGATCGAGCTGAAGCACCATCAGCGCCAGCAGCGCACCGAACCCGGCAAACGGAAGCCCGGACAAGATGGTAAACGGGTGGATGAAGCTCTCGTACAGGATTCCCAGCACCAGGTAGATCACCAGAATCGCGAGAACGAGGAGCACCAGCAGTCCCTGTTGGGCCGCCTGGAATGCCTGAGCTGTGCCGGCGAAGCTGGTGCTGATCGTAGACGGGAGAACCTCGCGGGCCGCCGCCTCGACCCGGGTCACCGCGGTGCCGATCGATGTTCCCGGCGCCAGGTTGAACGACAGGGTCACCGACGGGAGCTGGCCCGAGTGGTTCACCGTCAGCGGCCCGGTCGTTGGGGTCACCCGCGCCAGGCTGCCGAGCGGTACCGAAACGCCCTCTCTGCCGGTGATGTGGAGCAGGTTCATCGCCGAGAGATCGCGCTGATACTGCGGCAGCAGCTCCATGACGACCCAGTACTGGTCGTTGGGGGTGTAGATCGTGCTGACCTGGCGGGCGCCATAAGCGTTGTAAAGCGCGCTTTCGATCTGGTTTACATCGATGCCCAACGCCGCAGCCCGGTCCCGGTCGATGGTAACCTGCACCTGGGGATTCTTGATCTGGAGGTCGCTGGTGACATCGGCGAGCCCCGGGACACTCTGCAGCCGCTGCTCCAGCGCAGCCGCTCCCTCATAGAGTGCATCGATGTCGGAGCTTTGCAGGGTGAACTGGTATTCGCTCTTGGACGATCGCCCGCCGATGTTGATCACCGGCGGGTTACTGATGAAAACCCGCAATCCCGGAATTGCGGCGAGCTTGGCCGTGAGAGAACGGGCGACTTCGTCCGCCGTCATCTCCCGCTCCGAGGGGTCCTTCAGGTTGATGATGAGCCGTCCCTGGTTGACCGTGCTGATTCTTCCGCCGCCCCCGACGGCCGACATGAAGCCGTCGATGTTCGGGTCTTCCTGCACGATCGCGGCGGCGGCCTGCTGGTGCTTGACCATCGCCTCGTAGCTGGTGCCCTCGGCAGTCTCGGTGGTTGCCCAAAGGCGGCTCTGGTCCTCACTGGGGATGAACCCCTTTGGCACAACGCGCGCGAGGACGATCGTTCCTATCAGAATCAGGGCGCTGAAGACCATCGCCAGCCCGCGGCGGTCCATGACCCAGTGAAGCGACCGCTCGTACCAGCTGAGTGATTTCTCCCAGCCTCGCTCGATGGTGGTGTAGAGCCGGCCGTGCCGCTCGTTGGCTTCATGCGGCTTGAGCCAGCGGCTGCAGAGCATGGGCGTGAGTGTCAGCGATACGAAACCCGAGACCAGGATGGCCACACCGATGGTGACGGCAAAGGCCTGAAACAGGCGACCGATGAGTCCCCCGAGAAACAGCACGGGAATGAAGACCGCCACCAGCGACAGAGTCATCGAGATGACCGTAAAGGTGATCTCCCGGCTGCCGTTGATGGCCGCCTGCACCACGGGCTCTCCCTTCTCGATGTGGCGGACGATGTTCTCCAGCACGACGATGGCGTCGTCCACTACGAAGCCGACGGCCAGCGTGAGTGCCATCAGCGAGAGATTGTCGAGGCTGTAGCCCAGCAGGTGCATCACCGCGAACGTACCCACCAGCGACAGCGGGAGGGACAGCGCAGGGATCATCGTGGCGCGCAGGTTTCGGAGAAACAGGAAGATCACCATCACCACCAGGCAGAGCGCCAGGAAAAGCGTGAACTTCACATCCTGAACCGAAGCCTTGACCGTTCTCGATCGGTCGTTGAGGGGGGCGATATCGATGGAAGCGGGAATCTGGGGCCGGAGCCGCTCTACTTCCGCCTTCACCCGCTCGGCCACGGCCACGGTGTTGGTGCCTGGTTGCCGCTGAATCGCGAGCACGACGGCACGCTGCCCGTTGTACCAGCTCGCCCGCTTGGTGTCCTGTACGCTGTCGATCACCTGGCCGAGATCGCGAAGACGCACCGGTGCGCCGTCGCGGTACGCCACCACCAGGGCGCCGAAATCTCGCGCGGTAGTGAGTTGCCCCTGGCTCTCGACCGAATACGCCTTGTCGGTGCCCCAGAGTACCCCGGTGGGGAGGTTGACGTTTCCGTTCTCGACAGCTCGGCCTACTTCATCGATGCCGATGTTTCGGGAGGCCAGCTCCTGGGGGTCGAGCTGGATCCGTACCGCATACTTCATCGACCCATATACCTGCACTTGCGCCACGCCCCCGATGGTCGAGAGCCGCTGGGCGAGGAATGTCTCGGCGTACTCATTGAGCTGCGGCAGGGGGAGCGTCGTTGTGCGCAGCGCGTAGTAGAGGATCGGCGAGGACGAAGGATCCACCTTGCGGAAGCTCGGCGGGATCATGTCCTGAGGCAGCTGGCGCTGTGCCTGCGAGATGGCCGCCTGAACGTCCTGAGCCGCCGCGTCGATATTGCGGCTGAGCGCAAACTGGAGCGAGATCGACGTGGCACCCTGGGTGCTGGTGGACGTCATCGTCTCGATCCCCGGGATCGTGGAGAACGTCTTTTCCAGCGGAGTTGCCACTGCGGAGGCCATGGTTTCGGGACTCGCGCCCGGCAGGCTGGCGTTTACCGAGATCGTGGGGTAATCAACGGCCGGCAAGTCGCTTACCGGCAGCTGTCGGTATGCCACCAGGCCGAAGATCAGGATCCCGAGCATGACCAGCGTGGTCATGACCGGGCGTCGTATGAAAAGCTCGGTGTTCATAGTGCCCCCAGGCGGCGCGCCGTGTCGGCAGCCGCCTTGATCTGAACTTTGGAACCCTGGCGCAGACGCAACTGCCCGTCGACCACGACCCGATCGCCCTCCTGCACGCCTCCGCTGATGATCGCAAGATCGCCCGCTGTGCGGCTCACGGTAACCGCTCTGGTGGAGGCAGAGCTGTCGGGTTGAATGACAAACACGAAGTTTCCCTGCTGCCCGGCGACAACCGCGGCCGAGGGGATCACCAGTGCGTCGGACTCGACGAACAGCTCGAGCCGTACGTTGACGAAACCACCAGGCCAGAGAGAGCCGTCGTCGTTAGGAAACCGT
>DATFFX010000082.1:0-9709 GCA_035249825.1 Gemmatimonadales bacterium
TGGTGAACAGGCGGGTAAGCGGGTAAGCGGGTAAGCGGGTAAGGAAGGCGCGACGATTTTCATGGAATTCTCCCGCTGGGAGGAATCTCCAGCTACCGGTACCGGCATCTCTAAGGTTGCGCGAGTAGACCAAGAAGTCGACGTTCGCCTACCCGCCTACCCGCCTACCCGCCTACCCGCTTACCCGCTTACTTCAACCACGCACCTCCGTCCACCACCATCACTGCCCCGGTGATCCAATCACCCGCCGGACTGGCCAGGTAGGTGACCATCTGGCCGATGTCCGAGGGGGTACCCCAGCGACCGAGTGGGATGGACTCCGATACATACTTCTCCATGTTGAAGAGATCGGGGGCATCGGCACCAGGCGGCGTGAATGCCTTCTTCACACCCTCGGTGGGGATTGGTCCGGGCGCCACGGCATTGACCGTGATCCGGTTGCGGGCCCACTCCAGCGCCAGAGTGCGAGTAAGCGCATCCACCCCAGCCTTGGCGGCGGTGGCATGGGCCATCAGTGGCCACCCCCGGTAGTGCAGGGTCATCGATATCGAAACGATCCTGCCCCCGCCCTGTTCCTTCATGAGCGGATATGCGGCCTGGCAGCAGTAGAAAGTCCCATACAGGTCTGTCTCCACGACCGCTCGCCATGCGTTCGGCGAAAGTCCCGCACTCGGGGCGTAGAAGTTTCCGGCGGCGTTGTTGACCAGGATGTCCAGCCGGCCATGCCTGTCAGCCACTTGCCGGACCATTTCACCGACCGATTCGGGTTCGCGAACGTTCACCGCAATAGTGCTCACCTTCGAGTCGCTCCTGCGAAGCTCCGCGGCCGCAGGCTCCAGATGCTCGGGGTTGCGGCTCGCAATCGCGACCTCGGCGCCGGCGGCAGCAAGCGAAGCGGCGATCCCAAATCCGATGCCCGTGCCGCCGCCGGTGACCAGCGCCACTCGTCCGGCCAACAGGTCTGAGCGGAAGACGCTGTCCGGCCGGCTCACGCTTCTTGTCCGCGGGCGGCGAGTCTGGCGGCGAATGCCTCCAGTCGCCTTCGGAACTCGGGTCCCTGCAAGGCCTGCAGCTGGGCTGCCCCTTCACTCGCCAGTGCCTGCTCCAGAGCCCCCACCTCGGGCGCCCGGCTGAGTCGCTTGATGCTCCGGATGCTCGAACCAGCGGACTCGAGCAGCGCATCAACAGTCCGCCGGACTCCAGACTCCAGGCCAGAGTCGTCGATGACCTCCTCAACCAGACCGACTGAGAGTGCCTCCCTGGCATCGAGTGTCTCGTTTGTCATGAGCATGCGCATGGAGCGTCCCACGCCGACGAGGCGTGACAGGGTAAAAGTCGATCCCCCATCGGGGACCAGCCCCATCCGTGCAAAGGCCGAGGTAAACCTCGCGCTGGACGACGCCAGTCGCATGTCGCACGCGAGCGCGAGGTCGAGACCAAAGCCGGCCGCGGTCCCCTGAACCACTGCCACCACCGGGATTGGACATCGAACGATCGCGAGTACGGCTGATTGGAAGTCGCTCAAGCCGTGCTGAAGGTCCGTGATCGTGGGAGTGGGTCCGAGCGAGCGAAGCCAATGGAGGTCGAGCCCGGCGCAGAAGTGACCGCCGGCCCCGGTGAGCAGGATGGCTCGTGCCCGTCCGGCTTCTTCGATCTCTTCGACTTCCTGGGTCAGCGAGCGCGCATGCGCCGGAGTGATCGCATTGCGGCGGGAGGGGATGTTGAGCGTCAGGCGGTGGATCGCCCCATCGAGTTCAGAGATCAGCTCCGCCATGGTGCGCTCACTCTGAGTGTTCACGTCCTGCATCTTACCAGGGGGCCTAAACAGGATAGTATTATACGAAGAAGCCAGAGTTCGTACCCCCGGCTCCCCCAGCCGGTTCTCCTGCCTGGCTCCAATCCGCCATCAGTGAAGCACTCCCACGCCAAGCTATCTGCACCGGTGCTTGCCACAGGCACGCGCCGCGCTCTGGTCGTGGATGATGAGCGAACCATCCGCACTGCAGTGGCGCGATACCTTCGCAGGCGCGGCTGGCACGCCGAAGAAGCGGAAGACGGCAGGGCAGCGCTGCTGAAGCTGGAACGGGCACTACCCGGCGCGTACCACGTCGTGATCTCCGACCTCCGGATGCCGCACTACTCCGGTGACCAGCTGCACGATTGGCTCGAGCAACATCGCCCCGACCTGTTTGTCTGCCTCATTCTGACGACCGGCGATCTCACTTCGCCCGCCCTGAGCGATTTCATTGCCCGCACCCCCAGGCCAGTGATCGAGAAACCATTCGAGCTCGCCGATCTTGCCCAGCTGGTCGAGGCGGTCCTCGAGGGCCGCTGAACGCATCAGCCCTCGGGGTTCACTGCCATTCCCATGGCATGGTAGCCGTTGTCTACGTAGACCACACTTCCGGTGATTGCCTTGCCCAGAGGGCTGCTCAGGAATGCGGCAGTGCTACCGACGTCCTGCGCATCGATCGGCTGTGGAAGAGGCGAGTTGTCGGCCGTGTACTTGATCATCATGTCGATGAATCCGATCGCACTGGCGGCCCGTGATGCCCATGGACCTGCCGAGATGGCGTTGACCCGTACCCCCCAACGGCGCCCCGCCTCGAAAGCCAGCGTGCGCGTGTCCGCTTCCAAAGCGGCCTTGGCCGACGACATGCCACCGCCGTACCCCGGGATGACCCGTTCACCCGCCATATAGGTGAGCGAGAGAAACGAGCCCCCTTCTCTCATCAGCGGTGCCAGATGGCGCACCAGCGAAACGTTACTGTAGGCGCTGACACTTATTGCCGAGAGGTATCCCTGACGTGAGGTATCGACCAGTGGTGATTTCACCTCCGGCGCATTCGCCAGGCTATGCACCACCACGTCGAGACCGGATTCACCGAAGTCGGACCGCATCCGTTCTGCCATACCCTGGATGCTGAAGTCCCCCTGATCCTTGTACCGCTTGTTCTCCCGGATCTCTGCCGGTGCATCGGACAGGGCATCGAAGGCGGCATCCAGCGGATAGATCCGCTCAAACTCGAGTTTCCTGCCGTCAGTAAGCTGCATCGATTCTTCCATCTTGCCTCGCTCGAGCAGCTTGGTGAAAATCCCCAAAGCCGGCGGCCAGCTGCCCAGGCAGATGGTGGCTCCCGCTTCAGCCAGGGACTTGGCGATGGCGAATCCGAAGCCGCCATCGTCGGAGACTCCGGCGACGAGGGCACGTTTTCCGGTCAAATCGATTGGCAGCATGCGAACGGATCCTTCGCGGTAAGGTCCGAAAGAATGTAGGGCGATGAGGTGGCAAGGCGATAGCCTGCAGGCTCATTCTTCTCGCAACACTGCGAGGGGGGTTCGACGGATGACGTCCCGGCTGTTTGCCAGGCCCACCGCCACCGTGAGTGCGACAATGCTCGCCGTGAGTACGGTCATCGGCAGCAACGGCAGGGAGAAGCCGCCCTCGAAGACGAATCGTGCAACAGCCCACCCGGCAGCCGCCGCGAGAAGAAGGGCCACACTGGACGCCAGCAGCCCAAGCGCCAGGTACTCCGCCACTACGACTCAGAAGACCTGCCCCCGGCTCGCGCCAAGTGTCCGGAGAAGGGCGCCCTCACGCACCCGCTGAAAGCGGCTGGTGGCAAGTGCGCCAACGAGCACTAGCACACCGACGCCAAGGCTGAACAGGGCCATGAACCGGATCGCGAGCACTACTCGCTGGACCAGCCGCTCCAGCGACTGCTGGAGGAGAGAAAGATCCAGGGTTGAGACGTTCGCGAAGCGCTCCGCTAACTTTCTCTGAAACCGGCCCCGTTCACCGGGCTGGTCAATCCTGGTTAGAGTCACAAAGCTTTGCGGAGCAGTCTCGAGCGTGCCGCCAGCGAACACCACGAAGAAGTTGGGCTCGAACCTGGCCCATTCGACCTCACGCAGGCTGGCAACCTGGGTAGTAATGGGAACTCCCTGCACGTCCCATACGATCTCGTCGCCGAGGGTTACGCCGAGCTCGGCAGCGAGGTCTCTCTCCACCGAAATCTGGGCGGGTGACCGTCTCGGCAGCGACCACTTACCGGCGACCAGCCGCTCGGACGGTACCACCGAATCCCGGTACGTCGAGCGGTACTCCCGGCGGAGTGCCCAGGTATTCGAGGGCCCTTCCGAGGCTTGCGATGGGCTGCCGGCAAGCAACTCAGTCACCGGCCGCCCCTTCACCGAGCGTATGCGCATGGGCACGATCGGAGTAGCCAGCGTGTGCGGGAGCCCGGCGTCGCGCAGGGCACGCTCGACCGCGGGCAGCTGATCGGGCTGTATGTCGAAAAGGACGAGGTTCGGACGGGCAGGATCACTGCTGACGCTGAGTTGCTGGAGAAGGTTGTACTGAACCAGGTAGAGGGTGCCCAGGAGGAAAGCGCCGAAGCCGATTGCGAGCACCAGGGTAACAGTCTGATTGGCCGGCCGATGCAGGTTGGCGAGACCCTGCCGCCACACATACGGCCAGCTGCCTGGAAGCCAGCGCTGCATGAGCCGGATCAGTGACCAACCGGCTGCCCACAGCGCCAGCAGTGCCACTCCGACAGCAGCGGCGAAGATTGCTCCCTGACGCCAGCTTCCAACCTGATGCGCTGCCAGCGCGACGGTGCTTCCCGCCAGAATGAGCAACGCAAGAAGTGACCAACGATCCCACCGCGCTCGGTCTGATTCGTAGGGCCGGCGCAAGGCAGCCAATGGTGACACCTGCCTGACCCCCAGTAGCGGAAGCAGGGCGAACACCAGAGCTACCCAGAGGCCCATTCCGATGCCTATGGCGACGGCACTCCACGAGAGTGTGGGAGTGACGTCCACCGGAAGAAATCCCGCGAGCAGATCGGGAAGCAGCCTTTGTACGGCCACACCGGCAGCGGCTCCCGCAATGCTGCCCGCGAGGCCCATTGCTCCGGACTCCAGCAGGTAGATGGCGAAGATGGTACCGGCCGTCGCCCCCAGGCAACGCAGCACCGCCACCGACTGCATTCGCTGACGGATGAACACCACCACGGAGCTGGCTACACCGATCCCTCCGAGAAGAAGGGCGATCAGCGCGACCAGACCCAGATAGCCGGTGAGCCTGGTGAGAACGTCATTCAGATTGCGCTGGTCGTCCGCTACGGTCCGCACCCTGATGCGCTCGGTCCGGAGTGAGCTTCGATATTTGTCGGCGAGCGCCTGCGCCGACACCCCCGCGGGAAGCTCGAGATAGGCTTCGTGCTCGACCCGGGCCCCGAAGCCAAGCAGGTTGGTCTCGCTCAGATAACGGGCTGGAATGTAGATCCTGGGGCCAAAGGCAAAGCGAACACCAGCGTCACTTGGAGCGCTCTGAATTGTGCCAGTGATGACAAAACGCCCCTCACCAAGCGCCACGGTATCACCCAGTCGGGCGTTCAGCGCCGAAAGAAGCGACGGATCGACCACCACGTGGTGGCCCGTGCGCAGCTCCGCCCAAGCCGCTTCGGGCTCAGTCCGGATCTCGCCGTAGAACGGGTACTCACCCTCGATGGCGGCCACCTGTACCAGTCGGGTGCCCGAGGTCCGGGGCACGTAGGCCATGGCGGCGAAGCTCGTGAGCCGGGCCAGGCGCGACTGCTGTGACAGCGTATCCAGCAAGGCTTCTACTCGGGGCGGGAACGCCTGCCGGCTCACCAGTGCGAGATCGGCGCCGAGGAGCGCGCGCGCCTGCTGCCGGACCGACTCCTGGAGGTTTTCGGTGAAAGAGTTTATGGCCACCAGCGCCGCGACACCAACCGCAACGGTGCCCATGAGAAGGAGCAGCCGGCGGGGCGCCGCCCGCAGCTCGCGGGCCGTCATCCGGAGCACGAACCCGAGGCCCGTCACGCGGCCGAGTCGGCGACTACGCTTCCGTCGGCCAGCCGGATAGTCCGGCGAGCGCGTGCTGCGAGGTCCAGATCGTGTGTCACCAGAACCAGCGTAGTACCGAGATCATGGTTGAGCTCCACCATGAGGTCGATGATTGTGGCTCCGGTCCGCGCATCGAGGTTTCCGGTGGGCTCGTCAGCAAAGAGAACCTTCGGCTGGATGCTGAACCCGCGGGCCAATGCTACGCGCTGTTGCTCTCCTCCCGAGAGCTGTGAGGGATAGTGGTGTTCACGGCCGGCCAGACCAACCCGGCCGAGCAGCTCGCGTGCTCGTGAAGCCGTCCCCACGTCCCCCCGCAGCTCCATTGGGACCTGAACATTCTCCTGAGCGGTGAGTGTCGGGATGAGCTGGAAGGCCTGGAAGACAAAACCCACCTTCTGACCCCGCACCCTCGCGCGCTCATCCTCACTCAACGGGCCGAGCTCCTGCCCATCCAGATGTACTGAACCAGTGGTGGGCCGATCGAGGCCGGCGAGAAGTCCGAGGAGAGTCGTCTTGCCACTCCCCGACGGTCCCAGTATGGCGAGAAAGCCACCCGGCTCGAGACTGAAGGTTATATCCTTCAACACCGTGAGGTCCCGGCCCGCGGATCGGTAGGTGCGGCTCAATGACTGGCACTGCAGCATGGTGGTGTGCATCTCGAATGATACCAAGGTGCTTAGTAATCTTTGGCTTGATAGTGAGTTTATGCGGCTGCGATCAACCCGCCGAGAAGCCAGGCGCCGGCAATACGTCCGTCGGTGCTGCTGCGGACCAGTCTTCCGTAGTTTTCCTTGGCACCAGTCTCACAGCGGGGCTGGGTGTGGACCCGGAACATGCTTTTCCGGCTCTCATCCAGCAGAAGATCGATTCGGCAGGTCTCGACTACCGCGTCGTGAACGCTGGAGTAAGCGGAGAGACGTCGGCCGGCGCCCGCCGCCGGATTGACTGGCTTCTGCGGGAGCCCGTCGCGGTCCTGGTGATCGAGACCGGAGCAAACGACGGGCTGCGAGGCCTGCCTCCGGATTCGCTGCGAGCCAACATCCAGGCGATTGTCAACCGAGCCCGGGAACTGCGGCCGGCTGCAAAACTGGTTCTCATCGGGATGCAGGTACCTCCCAACTACGGCCGGACCTATAGCCGGCAGTTCCAGGCGGTCTATCCGGAGTTGGCTCGTGCCAACGATGCTGAGCTGGTTCCCTTCCTGCTCGAGAGAGTCGGCGGCGTCGCTACCCTGAATCAGCCTGACGGGGTACATCCGACGGCGGAGGGTCAGCGTGTGATGGCCGAGACGGTGTGGCGGGTACTGGAACCAGTGCTTCGCGGAGGGTAATAGCAGCCGCAGCTACCTGGATGAAAGAATTTCCTGCAGTGCCCCCACTGCCGTGTCTATCTCTTCCATTGTGTTGTAATAGTGCGGCGAGATCCGCAGCGCGGACTCCGTCTGCTTCTCGTCCATGTCGAGAACCGCATCCTCACGATGCGGCGAACTCGTGTTGATGCGACGGATGCGAAGCTGCATCTTGATGTTCGCGCTGTCGTGCCCGGCAATGGCGATGGTCGCGATGGCACAGAGCTCGGGGCCACGATCGAGAACCCGGACGCGGGGCAGGGAAGCCAGGCGGGCGCGAGCATAGTCGGCCAATTCGCGGGCTCGCCGGCCAGCCGTTTCAACCCCAACCTCGAGCGCATACTCCGCCGCCGCACCCAACCCCAGCACGAGTGCGTGAGCGAACTCCCAGGTCTCGAACCTCCGCGCGTCCGGCGTCAGCTCGAATGCGTCCGCATCAGTCCAGTTCGCTCCGTGCATATCCACCAGAACCGGATGCGCCCCTGCCTGGAGTGCTCGATCAGACACATAGAGGAAGCCCAGGCCGCGTGGCCCACGCAGGAATTTCCGAGCCGTACCGGACAGAAAGTCGCAATGAAGGCTGCCGACGTCGATCGGCAATTGCCCTGCCGCCTGGCAGCCATCGATCAGGTATGGCACACCGGCATCCCGGCACATCCGGCCGACTGCTTCAACCGGCTGGACCAGTCCCGAGTTTGTCGGGATCCAGGTGAGCGCTACCAGCGCAGGACGTCGCGTGGCTATCAGGTGCCTCACGGCCTCCGGGTCGATTCCCCCTTCCGGAGCATCGGGGGCTCGAACGATCTCCACGCCTCTGCGCCGCCCCAGCGACAGATACATAATCTGGTTGGACGCGTAATCGGAACGGCTGGTGAGCACGACGTCGCCGGCACCGAGATCGAAGCTGCTGATCGCCTGAGCAAAGGCTACCGTGGAGTTTTGAACCAGCGCGATGTTACGAGCATCGGCACCCAGAAGGCGACCAACCGCAGCGTAACTATGCCGGATCGCTTCGGACCGGACGTCGGCCGCCTCGTACCCGCCGAGCTCCTGCTCCAGAGACAGGTGCCCGAGGATTGCCTCCTGAACCCGGCGCGGGACGAGCGCGGCGCCGGCATTATTGAGGTGGATCAGCCGGGAGCAGCCGGGCGTGTCGGACCGCCAGCGTGCCAGCTCGGGCGGCAGGGTAGCCGTCATCGTCCGATCCATGCGCTCAGCTCCTCGATGCCTCTCTGCCAATGGTGCCTGAAGCGTCCTGCCGCAGTTTCGCGGTCATTTCTTCGCAGGGCCTCGATGATCCGCGCATGGTGCTGAGTGGAGAGACTCACCCGGCCGGCGTCGCGCAGATATGCCCGCATGTAGCGCCTGGGGACCTGCCAAAGCGATGTGATCATCGAAAGAAGACGCTGATTCGGACAGCCCTGGACCAGCACTCGATGCCACTGCTCGTCCAGATCGATGCACCGATTGGGATCTCCCCGGATACCGGCGAGCTCCTGATCTATATCACTCAGTTCGGCCAGGCGCTCCCCGGGCGTGTCCCCCGACAGTTCCAGTGCCAGGCACTCGAGAGTCGCGAGAATAGCACCAGTCTCCCGCATCTCGACTTCGTCCAGAGGCGTGACCCGGAATCCTCGACCCATGTCGGCGGTTAATACGCCTTCTCGGGCGAGCCGGAGCAGCGCTTCCCTGATCGGGGTGCGGCTGACACCGAGTGTGACTGCCAGTTCCGAATCCCTCACCCGGGTACCCGGTGGCAGGGCCCCCTTGGAGATGCGGTCCAGGATCTCGCGATAGGCTTCGTCCCGGAGTGGTGTACGGGCTATGATGGCGTCCTCACTGGTGACGGCTTGCATACTGTATACAGTATTTAATTGGTCGTCAATGCCGCTCTGGAGTCAACTCACCCGCATCTCCCTGGCTCTGTCTCGGTTCCCGACCCGTCCTGCTGAGGTGAGGGTGACGCTCCTCAGGGTTGCGTGGAGGCGGTCGGCAGTGTGACGGGAATCGAGATGGCCCCGAAGCTCTCTCCGCGCTCCCGGGCGTAGCGCAGATCTATCACGTGTACCAGGAAACGATCGTTGCCGGTCCGCTGGATCTCGAAGGTGGGGTATCGGGCCCAGCCAAGGAACCGGCGGCCCTGCGCACTCTCCACTGCGGCCGCGACGGCCGGGTGCGAGGGTTGACCCCGCGGAAAGGTGAGAACCTGGCTGAGGTTGACATGAGGCCGATCGAGCCAGCGAAAGGTGCCGACCCGGTATTGCCGCTCCTCCTCGAGGACAAAAGTGCGCACGAAGGGGTCGAGGGGTACCGGACCCGCCATTATATCCCGGACCCCAGCATCAGAGCCGGCGACCTGCGCGGCAACAATTCCTCGTGCTGCTCTGCCTGAAAGAGCCATCACCACCATGTATAGCGGTACTACGCCAAGTGCCAGCCGCACCGGGGCGGCGGCGTTACGTCGCTTTGCTTTAGCCCTCCTGCCAC
>DATFFX010000083.1:0-5835 GCA_035249825.1 Gemmatimonadales bacterium
TAATTATGCCGGTCGACCTCAGGCAGTGATGCCGTGAGCCCAAGCGCGCGCCCGCGCGGCACGATCGTCACCTTATGGACCGGGTCGCTCCCAGGAATCTTGATGGCCACGATGGCATGGCCTGCCTCGTGATACGCGGTAAGAGTCCGCTCGTCTTCAGTCAACACCAGACTTCTCCGCTCGACGCCGAGCATGACCTTGTCCTTGGCGTCTTCGAAGTCCGACATATCGACCAGAGTCTTGTTCCGTCTGGCGGCGAGCACCGCAGCCTCGTTGACCAGGTTCGCGAGATCCGCCCCTGCCATTCCAGGAGTTCCCTTGGCAATCACATCGAGGCGAACGTCGCCGGCCAGGGGGATCTTTCTGGTGTGGACCCGAAGAATCCCCTCCCGCCCACGCACGTCGGGGGCATCGACTACAATCTGGCGGTCGAAGCGGCCGGGACGGAGCAGTGCCGGGTCGAGCACGTCGGGACGATTCGTGGCTGCTACCAGAATGACGCCGTCGTTCGACTCGAATCCGTCCATCTCGACCAGCAGCTGGTTCAAAGTCTGTTCGCGCTCGTCGTGCCCGCCGCCGAGCCCGGCCCCGCGGTGCCGTCCCACGGCGTCGATCTCGTCGATGAAGATGATACACGGGGCATGAGACTTTCCCTGCTCGAACAGATCGCGCACTCGGCTGGCGCCCACACCAACGAACATCTCCACGAAATCAGATCCCGACATGGAGAAGAACGGCCTTCCGGCTTCGCCGGCAACCGCCTTGGCCAACAGGGTCTTACCCGTGCCCGGAGGACCCACCAGCAGCGCGCCCTTCGGCAGCCGACCACCGAGCCGGGTGAATTTCTGGGGGTCCTTCAGGAACTCGATGATCTCCTGGAGCTCGACCTTCGCCTCATCGGCGCCGGCCACATCCGCGAACGTGACTTTTGGAGTGTCGCCCGCAAGGAGCTTGGCCTTTGACTTCCCGAACGCAAAGGCACGGCTCCCCCCGGCCTGCAGCTGGCGCAGCAGGAAAAACCAGAGCCCCAGTATGACAATCCATGGGAGTGCAGCGATGAGGAGTGCGGTGATGCCGCCCTTCGGCTCCTTGGCCAGGATGGGCACGTTCGCATCCTCGAGACGCTTGATGAATGCCTCGCTGTTGGCGACGGGCAGCAGTACCTGGAAACTCCGGGCGCTTCGCCCATCCTGAGTCACAGGATTGCGGAAATCTCCCTCCAACCGCTTGCCGTCGAATACCTCGACCCGGGCCACATTTCCCTGGTCCAGCTGCTTGCTGAATTCAGTGTAGGAGAACTCCTGGGTCGGGTTCCGCTGCCGGCTCATCATCTGGAACAACGCGAGCGCCAGCAGGCCTACGACGAGCCAAAGAGCCAGATTCTTGCTGAAGTTTCCCCAGTTGGTGCGAGGGGATCTGGATGGGGTTCGATCTGCCATTTATTCCAAGTCCGCGATGAACGGGAGATGTCGAAAATTCTCGGCGTGATCGAGCCCATATCCCACCAGAAACGCCGGGGGTGCTCGGAAGCCGACGAAACGCAGCTCTGGCCGAGGCTCGGCCACCAACTGCTTGTCCAGGAGAGCGCAGATCGCGAGGCTCCGCGGCCTCCGCGCGCCCAGCAGCACCATCAGCCGCTGGAGCGTTTTCCCTGTATCAATAATATCCTCTACCAGGAGGATATGTTTGCCTTCCAGCCGGGTTTCCGGATCGTACAGGAGCCGAACCGCGCCGCTCGAGACCTTCCGGTCCCCATACGAGCTGGCCACGAGGAAATCCACTTGTATCGGCCGCTGAATCCGCCGGACGAGGTCGCTTAGAAAGATGAAGCTACCCTTCAGGAGACCGAGCACCAGCAGGTCCCCATCGGGGTAGGCGGCTGTAATGTCGTCCGCCAGCGCCTGGACCCGGCTGGCGATAGTCTCCTCGTCGAACACGATCGACTTGACTGGGCGGCCCCCAGTCCGGCGCAGCACCTCAGGCGTACTCAGCATCGACGCGCAGTGCCTCCGATCCTCGGGATGGGAGCTGGACGTCGGACCGGCAGACGCCTGGAATCCAGATGATCTCCTGATTGTGGGCCACCACCGGCCAGGATGTCCGCTTGCTTCGTGGCACCCGCAGTTCCTGAAAGCACCGCACTACGAGCCTGCGCCCGGAACCCCCCAGCGGCTTGACCTTTTCACCGGGCGACCAGGCCCGAACCAGAAGGGGATCGAAGTTGAACCAAGCGGTCATGCCGGTGCGTTCCTGATGCTCCGGCACTCTGCCAGGTCCCCAACGAAAGTTCCAGCGACCCCAGCTGCCCTGCCCGGTAAGACCCGTGAGAGGTAGTGTTGCTGCCGGCACGGTGGGTGGTTCACGAACGATGCGCAATCGTCCGAAAGCAAGCTCGGCGATCCAGCTGCCGCCCAGAGGCACCCGTTTGCCGCTATCCCCCCTCTGCAGAAGGGTGAGAACCCGAACCAAACGGGCCGGCCCCAACTGGCAGCCCGTCCGCCGGGCCGCAGCAAGAATGAGAGCCTGTGCCAAAGGTGAATCATACTCCCCGAGCGACGACGCAGCAACGGAAATTCCTGTGTTCTCGACCCGGAAATCGAGCTCCGGCAGGGCCACCACTAGCGCTGCATCCCAGGCTGCTCGATCGCGGGCTGCCTGTTGAGACATACGGAGAATGCTCGACTCGACCCTGGGTAGACGTTTTCGGAGCGCAGGAAGCAGCTCGGTTCGGATCCAGGAGCGCAGGTGCCGCGGGTCCACGTTGGCGGGATCGAGCCAGGCGGTGAGGCCGGCATCCTCCAGGTAATCGACCAGTTCCATCCGGCGAACGGAGAGGAGGGGGCGGATGAGGTGACCCCTGACCGGTGCGATGCCGGCGAGTCCCGCCAGACCCGATCCCACCAGCACCCGCATCAACACGGTTTCCACCTGGTCGTCGGCATGGTGGGCGGTGAAAATGATTCTTGCACCGAGGTCGGCACGCAGTGCCTCGAGCCACGCATAACGAGCTGCTCGTGCCTGGGTCTCACTAGCTCCCGGTCCCAGAGCAAGGCAGCCAACGTGCACCGGAAGTCGATACGTACCCGCCAGGGCTCGCACCTGCTCAACTACTCTGACACTCTCCGGATGAATCCCGTGATCGACATGGGCAACCACCAGGTCGAGGCGGTGCAAGTCCTGGGTCTGAAACAACAGATCGAGCAGCGCTACGGAATCGGGACCCCCGGAGACCGCAACCAGCGCCGTTCCCGAAGGCAGGTTCAGACTCGCGATCTGGGCGCGGAATGCCTCGATCAGTGACATGGCGGAAGCTTAATGGGTAGGTGCCCGTTGAAATCCGAGCCCAGTTTGGCTTGGTTCAATCGTCGCGGGGCCCCCTTCCCGCGGCGCCCATCCCGGAGGCCCCGATGTCACCCGCAGGTCGTCTGCACCTAGGACAGCTCATCCTCTGGGCTGCGCCTCTCCTCGTGCTTGCATGCGGCGGAGAAGGTGGCACCGATGTGATACTGCCGACGCTGAGAATCACTACCGCCACGAGCGGGGTCGAGCTCGATCCTGACGGTTACACTGTTTCGATAGATGGGCAGACAGCCCGGTCGACCGGCACGAACTCCACCCTGACCGCCGAGGAGCTGGCCGAAGGGCAGCATACGGTCGAGCTGTTGGGGATCGCCGGTAACTGCACGGTCGCCGGCGAGAACCCGCGCGCTGTGAGTGTCACAGCCGGTGAAACAGCGACGCTGGCCTTCGTAATCACCTGTTCCCCTTCCATGGGATCGGTCATGGTGGCGACCACAACCAGTGGCGTTGCCATCGACGCGGACGGATACGCCCTGTCACTCGACGGGACCGACCGGGGCCCCATTGGCGTCAGCGCCACGAGCAGTGTGGCCGACGTTGTGCCCGGGTCTCATACGATCGGGCTTACCGGCATTGCGGCCAACTGTCAGATATCGGGTGAGAATCCACGTGCTGTAGAGGTAGCGGCCGGGGAAACAGCTCAGGTGGCGTTCGCCCTGACGTGCACGGAACTCGGCCCCACTACCGGCGGGATCGAGGTGGGGACGGCCACCACCGGTGCGGGTACCGACCCGGATGGCTTCGCGTTGCTGCTCGATGGCGCCAGCCGCGGCCCCATCGGTCTGAATGGTACCAGCAGCATTGCAGGACTCGTCCCCGGTTCCCATACCATCGGACTCACTGAGATCGCTGGCAACTGTCAGGTCGCCGGTGATAATCCGCGGGCCGTGACTGTCCCCGCCGGTGGAACTGCGCAGGTGGCGTTCGCAGTGACATGCACCGCGACGGGACCGACGACCGGAACTCTCGTGATCGCAACAGCGACCACCGGCGCAGCTCAGGATGCGGATGGATATCTGATTTCGATTGACGGCGGAACCGGTCAGCCGATTGGAATCAATGCCAGCAGCAGGGTGACTAATGTCTCGGCGGCCCAGCATACGGTCGAGCTGCTGGGTCTCGCGGCCAACTGCAGCGTGGCGGGCGCCAACCCGCGCGGGGTCGCCGTGGAGCCGGGTGAGACGGCCCAGATTTCCTTTGTCGTGACCTGTGTCGCCATAGTTGGTTCGTTGCGAGTGACGATAGAAGGATTGCCCGGCGGTGTTCCCGCGGCGGTCACGGTGTCCGGGCCGAACAACTACTCCCAGCAGGTGACCGCTACCCGCACCTTGAACGACCTGACGCCGGGCAGCTATGCAGTGAGCGCAGCGGGAGTGACGTCGGGGGGAAACACCTACAGCTCCAGCGTGAGCCGCCCGACGGTGCCTGTCGTTGCCGGAGCGACCGCCACGGTCACAGTCAGTTACACGGCGGTTGTGGTAAACCCGACACTCAATCTGCGGATCGATGGTCTGTATCTCACACAAAGCACCCAAACCTATGCCGGCAATGTGCCGCTGGTGGCGGACCGTGCCGGCTATCTGCGGGTCTTCGTGGTTGCTAATGAGGCCAATTCGGCGACCCCGTCTGTTCGGGTGACCCTGTCGCGGCCAGGTGCGGCCGCCCAAACGCTAGTCATTCCCGCGCCTGGCGGGCAGACGCCACTCCAGGTACAAGAGGGGGCACTCGGCAGCTCCTGGAACATTCAGATCCCGGCTTCCATGATTCGGCCCGGGCTGACCGTGATGGCCGAGCTGGATCCCGGCAATGACATCAGGGAAAGCAACGAGAATGACAACCGATTCCCAGCGTCCGGCGGCAAGCCGCTGATTGTGCGGGCTGTGCCGGCCGCGAGCATCCTCTTTGTTCCGGTTCAATACGGCAGCGACGCCCCGGGCAATGTGACGAGTGCGAACAAGGATCAGCTTATCGCGTCCGCTCGCAGAATGTATCCCTTGAACTCCATAGCGACTCGGGTCCGATCCGTGTATTCAGCCACGGGCGAGCCGCTCCAGTTCAATGGCGGCGGTTGGGATCAACTAGTCAGTGAGCTTGAAGCTTTGCGTGTCGACGAAGGCTCGGCTGACACGTACTTCGGTGTAGTAAAGCTCGACTACACCGGAGGAAAGGACGGAAATGCTTTTCAAGGCGAACTGAGAGCCGATGGACCGCGTGCAGCCGCGGGTACCGATGCACAAACAAGCGTAGCTCGGGTACTCGCTCACGAGCTTGGTCATACGTGGGGCCAACTCCATACTCCATGCGGAGCGCCCCCGGCGATAGATGGTGGATATCCCTACGGGAGTGGTATTGGGGTGTACGGCTTCGATGTTACCGCCGGAACCCTGAAGACGCCTTCGTCTCCTGACATCATGGGTTACTGCCTGAATCCCTGGATTAGTGACTACACCTACAATCGCATTATGAACTTTCGGT
>DATFFX010000084.1:0-14659 GCA_035249825.1 Gemmatimonadales bacterium
ATTGGCCGGCCAGTGGCGATACAGCCGTAACCGAGGCTACCAGCGCAAGGCAGCAGCCGGCGGCAAGGAGGATCAAGCGTGGGTTGCGGTACATGGGACCTTTAGCTGATCGCCGGAGGCTCAGGGATGAAGGCTCCACCGGCAGTCGAGACTACTGAGTCACTGCGCGAATGTTCAGGACGCCGCTGTACGATCCGGCCGGGAGGGTGGGAAAGCCCACCAGATCCAGCTGCAGGTCAAGATTATCGATACGGCTGGCATTTTTATTCAGACCATTGATGGATTCCGAGAACAGCTGCAGACTGCCGCCACCAGTTCCCACTCCGCCGATTCCGTTCTGGGTAATCGCGGTGAAGGTGGTTGGAAGACCCGTGCTCACCCGTCCAAGTACCCGGCTCGAAGGAATCTGGATGCTGCCGCCGACCATCGCCTGGGCGGGGACCGAAAAGTAGGCCACCAGACTCACGGTATTCGTTTGTCCCGGATTGACATTCCAGGTCGTCTGAATCACGACCGGAGAAGGGAAGTTGTTGATTGCATTGTCCGTCACCCCCGCAATGAGCTGCACAGCGCCGGACGGTACGCTGATCGTGAGGGTGCTTGGTGCCGCTGCCGCAAGGGATATGACCTGCACCTGGGCGCCAACTTCCTGAACCCCGAGCACGAGAAACATGCTCAGGGCCAGGAGAGTTAAGGCCGACTTACTGCGGGACATAGTGCTGACAGAATGCAGTAGCTTACTGTACGATTGCCTGCAGGTTGAGCGTACCGGTGTAGTCGCCGGCCATCGTGGTGACTCCGGTCAGGTCGAGGCGCAGGTCCAGCTGATCGGTGCGGCTACCGAAGTAGCTGCCTGCTGCCACCGCCTGGCTGAACAGCTCGAGGCTTCCACCCGCAACACCAACAGCGCCCACCGGAGCACCGGTAAAGGGGGCGTAGGCCGTAGCGTTGACCCGCCCTTCTACCCGCGACGACGCGATGAAGTCAGAGCCATTCGCAAGAGCCTGAGCAGGGGTAGCAAACCACCCGACCAGCCGCACAGAGGAGCCGGCAGTCAGATTCCAGGCCGTTGTGAGGCTCACCGGGGTGAAATCGTTCGCGTTCGATCCGTCGGTGATGCTCCCCAGGGTGGCACTGGACGTGGCAGGTGTAACCGAGAGAGTTGCCGCCTTGGTGGCAGTGAGAGCGACGGTCGCGACGTTGGACGTGGTGCCTACCTGTGCGCGGGCGGAATTAGCCCCGACCAGTAGTAAGACAGTTGCGCCCAACAGGGCATTCTTGAGCGGCGAACGCATGTGCTAAGCTCCGGGCTAAGGTTGGGGACATCCAGCGGATACACGGGCGTTTCGTCTCAGTTCGCCGGGAAGTACAAGAGGCGTGCCTGCCAGGAACTCGATTAGCTGTCCAAATGATATACGGTACGTGCCGGCAGCCATGGGTCGAATGCGAAATCACAGGCAGACGAGTCTGACCAGACCGTCGTTTGCCGGAGTGGCAAGCTACGACATCCATCCTAAGTAGATGATTTACATCGATTTCGTGGTTGTTCGCCGAGTGGTCTACGGGCGGGTCTGAGTCCTGAGCTGTCGCTGCGCGAGGCACGACCAATAGCCTGTTACATCCAGCGGGGCTCCCGGGCAGAAAAAGCGGCTGATTTCCAGTCACTGCTAAAGGGACTAGCTGCGGTGCTCGCTCCCTCAAATTGCGGTATAGTGCCGTCTATCCTCCGTCTTCATCGTGCCTTTCTCTAGCCTCCCGGTCCCTTCGCCCCCCAGGCCTTACCAGCTGTATCGTGCCCTGGAACGACTCCAGGGTGACCTGGGCGCTGCCGTTGCCCAGGATGAAGTTGAATCCTTTGCCTTTCCGGGTGCCACTTAACGGGACCGCAAACTCCGACTCGAACTCGCCATTGAACGTGGAGACGCCCACATTGGCGTTGGTTCCCTCTGGAACTGTCAGAACGATGTCGCCATTGTGCGTTGAGAGTGAGTAGCGGCCGCCGTTCACAATCGGGCCGGCATATGTGATGTCGCCATTGACCGTGCTCGCGTCTACCGATGCTGCATTGACCCCATCCAGCAGGATCTCGCCATTCACCGTCTCCGCCGTAATCTCGCCGCTGGAATTGGTCACTTGAACGTCTTCGTTGACCGAGTTGACGCTGATCCGCCCTTTGGCCCCTCTAAGCGCGACGGACCCCTGCACCGAGCGGAGCGAGATGAGTCCATCGCCCCCGGCAACATTCACCTCGCCCTCAACCGTCTCGACCGAAATGGGAGCGCGCACGCCTTCGACCCGCGTGTCCGTGTTCACGCCGGAGAGATTCAGCGGCATCCATACCGGAACACTGATGCGAAGCTCCAGTTCGGGGGAGCCGTGCTGGCGGCCATGGGTCCTCACGCTCACGCTGGTGGCGGAGGCGAAGATCTCCAGTCGCTGCTGGCCCGCCTGGGCACTCTCGACGCGGACGGCATTCTGGTTCCACGCCCGGACGGTCACCACGCCGCCATACGCGTTCACCTGCAGCCGCTGACCGCGTTGAGCCGTCAGGGTGGTGTCGATCTGCTGGGCGGCAGCCAGTACCAGGCCAACGGCGAGGGTCAATAGCACGCTCGATTCCTTTCAGCTCACAGGGACGAGAGTAGCGGCCTGCCGGAGCAGATCCAGCTTGCGCTTCATCGTCTCGGCCAGGTGCGTGTTGAGATAAAGATTGGCAGGATCGGCGAGGAGAGCCTGCTGAGCCTGGGCGATAGCTCGATCGATCACCTCGAGATTCTGCTCGATGACCCGTACGGTGGTGCTGTCGAGCTGTCCGCGGCTGTCGGCAAGAACCCGCTCCAGGTCATCTACTGCGGCTGCGTAGCTCTGGGCCGCGCTGCGGCTGGCAGTGATAGCGGTCGGCGTGGCCGTCGGCATGCTGACGGCCGCGACGGGCCCGGTGGGTGGGATATCGTCATTGGACTGCAGCAGCCAGACGGTGCCTCCCGAGAGCGTCATCAGCATGACCGCAGCTGCGGCCAATTGAGGGACCGAGAAGCTCCAACGCCGGCGGACTGGCCCTACTCGGACCGGAGTTGCACCGATCCGGCCGGCGATCCCGGGCCAGAGATCCCGCCCCGGCGCGCGTTCCTCCATCTGCCGCGCCCGGTACACGACCCGCCGGAGCTCTCCCAGCAGGGCAGCGCACGGCGTGCAGGTCTCCAGGTGGGCTTCCAGCGCCGACCTTTCAGCCGTCGTCAATTCATCGTCGAGATACTCCGACAGGCGGTCCATCCAGCGATCGCTCATGGTCACGCTCCTTTTATCTATCGAGGTGCCGGCGCAGGACCAGGCGCGCCCGATGAAGCTGCGATTTCGAGGTTCCCGCGGCCAAGCCCAGCATTTCCGCGATCTCCTCGTGCCGGTATCCCTCGACATCGTGCAGGACAAACACTTCTCTGGCACCGTCCGGCAGACGCTCCATTGCGGATTCGAAATCCATCGCCAGCTCCGGGCCTGCCCGCCGGGCTGGAAGAACCTCGAGCACGGCGTCACCCTCCAGATATCGTTTGCGCCGGGTGCCGAGGGTCTCCCGCCGGGCCAGAATCACGTTCACGGCCAAACGATGCAGCCAGGTTCCGAAGGCAGCTTCACCGCGAAACGTCCCCAGCTTCTGCCAGGCCCGAACGAAGACATCCTGGGTTACCTCGTCGGCATCATCATCGTTGAGCATGCGGCGCACCAGGCTATAGATCCTGGGTACGTGGCTCCGGTAGAGCCGCTCGAATGCGCTGCCATCGCCGCTGGCGGCCAGCGTCGCGTCCACAGCGTCCGAATCAGGCCTGCCGGTCTTCTCGTGCTCCAGGGTTGCCACTCCCAAGCCGGGTTGAGTCATCGCGGAGAGTTGGATCGTCCAGTGTCCCAAAAGGTTGCAGGGCTTTGGGGAGAAGGGTAGCGTTGAGGCTCAACTGTCATCCTGAGGGGGCGGAGCGACCGAAGGATCTCTCATGATTCGATAGGAATTCTCGTGGCCTCAGGGATTCAGTCGCACACCATCAAGGCGCCCACCGGGACCGCCACGTCATGCAAGGGGTGGCACCAGGAGGCTGCCCTCCGGATGCTGATGAACAATCTCGATCCGGCGGTCGCCGAACGGCCGGAAGAGTTGATCGTCTACGGCGGCGGTGGTAAAGCAGCGCGCAATTGGGAGTGCTACGAACGAATCGTGGAGACGCTGCGCCGGCTGGAGAATGACGAAACCCTGCTGGTGCAGAGCGGAAAGCCCGTCGGCGTGTTCCGCACTCATGAGCAGGCGCCGCGGGTGCTGATCGCAAATGCCAACCTCGTGCCTCGCTGGGCTACCTGGGACGAGTTTCGCCGTTTGGACGCGCTTGGCCTCACGATGTACGGCCAGATGACGGCGGGCTCGTGGATCTACATCGGAACTCAGGGAATCCTCCAGGGGACATGCGAAACCTTTGCCGAATGCGGCCGACAGCACTTTGGGGGCTCCCTCGAGGGGCGACTGGTAGTGAGTGGTGGGTTGGGTGGGATGGGCGGCGCTCAGCCGCTTGCGGCGACGATGAACGGTGCCGCCTTTCTTGGCATAGACGTGGACGAGGAACGGATCGCCCGCCGGGTCGCTACCCGCTACTGTGACCGACTGGAGACCGATCTCGACGCTGCCCTCCGACTGGTAAACGAGGCCAGGTCACGTCGCCAGGCGCTGTCGGTGGGCCTGGTCGGCAACATCGCCGAGGTGCTGCCGGAGATGGTTCGACGCGGCGTGGTGCCCGATGTTCTCACTGACCAGACTTCGGCCCACGATCTCCGGCTGGGGTATGTCCCGGCAGGCATGACCCTGGCAGCGGCAGAACGATCCCGGGTAGATGATCCGCAGGGGTATGAGGATCGTGTGCTCGACTCGATGGTCACACATGTCAGGGCGATGCTCGAGCTCAGGAGCAACGGTGCCGTGGTCTTCGACTACGGCAACAACCTGCGAGGCCAGGTAGCCGATCATCGCGGCATGGTCGAAGCGTTCGATATCCCTGGCTTCGTACCAGCCTTTATCCGTCCACTCTTCTGCCGTGGTGCTGGGCCGTTCCGCTGGGTTGCGCTATCGGGTGATCCGGCGGACATCGCCCGGACCGATCGCGCGGTGTTGGAAACATTCCCCCACAAAACCGACCTGGCTCGCTGGATCAGTCAGGCGCAGGACCGGGTTGCCTTCCAGGGCCTGCCTGCCCGGATCTGCTGGCTCGAGTACGGAGAGCGGGCCGAGATGGGTGCGAAGTTCAACTGGCTGGTCAAGAAGGGGAAGGTGGCTGCTCCCATCGTGATCGGCCGCGATCACCTCGACACCGGCTCAGTGGCGTCTCCCAACCGCGAGACTGAAGGCATGCAGGATGGCTCGGATGCCATCGCGGATTGGCCCCTGCTGAACGCGCTCCTCAACACGGCGTGTGGCGCGAGCTGGGTCTCATTACATCACGGCGGTGGCGTCGGCATCGGGTATTCGATTCATGCGGGCATGGTGTCGGTGGCAGACGGCACCAAGGCCGCAGACGAGAGGCTTGAGCGCGTCCTCACCGCTGATCCCGGCACCGGTGTCATGCGCCACGCCGACGCAGGCTATAGTCTGGCCATAGACACCGCCAAACGGCGCGGAATCGACTTGCCAATGGTTGATTGAGATCGGCAACTACTTGACCACGAAGGGACGAAGGCCACGAAGCGCGGTCGCAATCTCGACATACGGTTCGCCGAGGCCGGGTATGATTTTGCGATACAGAGCGCCAAGAAGCGCGGCCTCGACCTGCCGATGGTCGACTGAGCTCCGCAACCACTTCACCACGAAGGCACGAAGGCCACGAAGCGCGGTCGAGATCTCGACATACGGTTATTTCGTAAAGGAACAACAACAACAGAACAAGAGTGATAACTCACAAGAGAGTCGCGGTACTTCGTGACCTTCGTGCCTTCGTGGTGAAGTGGTTGCGGAGCCCTATTTCATGAAGGTGCTGGGCAACATCTCCCAGCTCGCGACGTGTCGCGCGGAAGGAGGCCAGGGTGATATCCACCCTGTTGCCGATGCTGCCCTGGCCTGGGAAGGTGATTCGGTCCGGTGGGCAGGCGCAGAGAAGGAGTTGCCGGAAGAGTTTCATGGGGCGGAACGGCTCGATGCGGGCAGGCGCCTGGTTATTCCTGGGCTGATCGATTGCCACACCCATCTCGCGTTCGGAGGCTGGCGCGCAGATGAGTTCGAGCGCCGGATTCTCGGCCACAGCTACCTCGAGCTTGCTCGCAGTGGCGGAGGGATTGCTTCCACGGTGCGCCATACCCGGGAGGCGACTGACGAGCAACTGCTCGCGCGAGGGACTCGCTTCCTGAGCGAAATGCTGGCGCTCGGCGTAACCACGGTCGAGTGCAAGAGCGGCTACGGACTTTCTCTGGAGGCCGAGCTCAAGCTCCTGCGAGTGTATCGCGAGCTGGCGGCACGGCAGTCGGTTCGTATAGTGCCCACCTTCCTTGGTGCCCACATCGTGCCGCCCGAGTTTCGAGAGAACCGCGCGGGATATGTGGACCTGCTCGTCGAGTCGATGATTCCGGCAGTTGTCGCCGAAAAGCTCGCGGTGTTCTGCGACGTCTTTGTGGAGGAGTCCGCGTTCAGCGTCTCGGAGGCACGCCGAGTCCTGCAAGCCGGCCAGAGCCGAGGCCTCGCTTCCAAGGTGCACGCCGACCAGCTGAGCAGTGCCGGCGGCGCCGAGCTGGCAGGAGAGGTGGGCGCCTGCAGCGCGGAGCATCTGGAGCACATATCGGAGCGAGGCATCGACGCCATGAGGAAGGCGGGAGTGGTGGCGGTGAGCTTGCCTGTTGCCTCGCTCTACCTCGGCCAGCCTGCCATGCCTGCCCGGCGGCTGATCGAGCGGGGCGTTGCAGTGGCAGTTGCGACGGATTTCAATCCCGGTTCGGCACCCAGCTATCACCTTCCGCTGGCACTGACCCTGGCCTGCACGCTGCAACACATGACGCCGGCTGAGGCGCTCAAAGGCGCCACGATCTACGCTGCACGTGCGGTGGGGCTGGAACGATCGACCGGCTCACTGGAGAGTGGCAAAGCGGCCGACTTTGCGGTTATCGATGCCCCTGACGTGAACCACTGGATCTACCACTTTCGGCCGAACGCGTGTGTCACGACTGTCATTGGGGGGATCACCCGATGGACCTCGCGGGCGCATGACCCGAATCATTCCTCCTGATGTAACCCAACCTGCAACAGCGCCGAATGATCCGCGGCTGGGTCGTATTCTGGGCAGAAGCCTTGCTGCCGGCGAGGAGCCAGACGCGGTTATCCTGGGATTTCCCTGCGACGAAGGTATTCGGCGAAACGGGGGACGGGTTGGGGCCGCGGGGGGCCCGTCAGCTATCCGTGCCGCTCTGTACCAACTGGCCCCCGATGCCCGCTCCGAACGGTTCGAGCACCGGCTCGGCCGAACCAGGGATCTCGGCGACATCGAGATGTCAGGAGTGATGGAGTCTGACCAACAACATCTCGGAGAAGTTGTGGCGCCATACATCCGCACCGGCCGATTCGTGGTTGTGCTGGGCGGAGGGCACGAGACGTCTTACGGTCATTTCCTGGGATATGTACTGGCCCAGCGTCGAGTGGAGATTCTGAATTGGGACGCCCATCCCGACGTGCGCGATCCTGCCGGCGACCGGGGGCACTCCGGCTCGCCGTTCCGCCAGGCTGTCGAGCACGGTTCCAACGCCTGCCGGCGCTACTCGGTGGCCGGATTGCAGCCTCATCTGGCAGCGCGGGAGCACGTGGCCTACGTCGAGCGCCATGGACGGGTGATTTGGCGCGATGACGTTACTCTCGAGCGGATCGCGCAGCTGTACCGATCAGCGGACGACCCCACCATGGCCTCATTCGATCTGGACACGGTGAACGAGGCCGAGGCACCGGGTGTCAGCGCGCCGAACTCGGGCGGGCTCACCAGCGATCTCTGGATCGAGGCGGCCTACCAGGCTGGGAGGTCGGCAGGCGTGGCCTCGGTGGACGTGGTAGAGCTGAATCCGGTTTTCGACCGGGACGGGCAGACCGCCCGCCTGGCCGCTGTGACTGTTTGGTGGCTTCTGCGTGGCTGGTCGGAGCGACGCTAACGGGCTCCTTGCGCCAAGTTGGGTGACATAGCACTGTAGGGACAATTCCGTAGGGTAAACCTCAAGACATTGTCGGAGGCGCCATGACTTTGCGCGCGTGCGGCACGTTTCTGTCGCTCCTGCTTCTGGGCGTTCCAGTGGCAGCGGCTCAGGTGCGTCAGATCAGTGGCCGGGTCACAAACGCTCAGAACGACCAGGGCCTCGGGGGAGCAACGATCGCGGTGAGCGGCACGGGGATCGTGGCCGAGACCAACACCGACGGCAACTATGTCGTCGGTGTCCCCGAAGGCGATCAGACTCTGGTGGTTCGCGCCATCGGCTTCAAACGCCAGGAGATTGCCGTACCGGCCAACCGTGGCGTCGCCGATGTGGCCCTCGAGCCGGACGTCTTCAAGCTCGAGGAGATCGTCATCACGGGCCAGGCGACCGGGGTGGAGCGCCAGAACCTTCCGAATGCCGTAGCCACCGTATCTGCCGGGGAGCTGAATCGCGCGCCGGCCCCGACTTTAGAGAGCGCACTGCAGGGCAAGATTCCAGGCGCCTATATCCAGGCCAACTCGGGAGCGCCTGGTGGCGGCTACCAGCTCAACCTGCGCGGGGTTTCGACCATCAACGCCAGCGTCGATCCACTCTACGTCGTGGATGGAATCGTGATCAGCAACGCCGCCATTCCCAACGGCCAGAACGCGGTAAGCTGCGCCCAGTGCGGAGGCAACCCCCGGAACCAGGACAATCCCGTTAACCGTATCGCCGATTTGAACCCGCAGGACATCGAGCGCATCGAGGTCCTCAAAGGCGGATCGGCAGCGGCAATTTATGGGTCGAAGGCCACCAATGGGGTCGTGGTGATCACGACGAAACGTGGACAAGTGGGGAAGCCTCAGTTCAGCATCTCCCAAAAGCTCGGTTTTTTTTCGCGGGCCAACGAGCTCGGCTCGCGCAGCTTCGCAACTCTGGACGAGGCGCTCTCCGCGTTCAGCGACACCGCTGCGGTGACTGCTGCCTTTCAGCCGGGTAGATCGTTCAACTTCGAAGACCAGCTGTACGGTAAGCAGGCGCTCTCTTATGAAACCAATGCGAGCGTGAGTGGCGGCACTGAAAACACCAGATATTATGTGTCCGGGCTGATCAAGAACGACCAAGGCATCGCGATCAACACTGGGTACAAGAAACAGTCGCTCCGGTCCAACCTCGATCAGGAGCTGGGTGGTGGGTTCCAGCTTCAAGTGAATCTCGACGGCACCCACAGCCTGTCGAACCGGGGGCTTTCCAACAACGACAACTCGGCCACCAGTCCGTTTGTGGCGCTGTCCGCGACCCCAAGCTTCCAGACTCTTCTGCCCGCCGGTGGCATCAACGACGAGCTCACCGCGGCGGACTTCCCGGTCAACGCCTTCGCAGCGAGCAATCCGCTGCAGACTTTCGCCCTACTGAAGAATCAGGAGGATGTCTGGCGGTTGCTGGGCACAACCACGTTGCGCTGGTCGGTGTTCCGGTCAGCCCGAAGCAATCTGCAGCTCACTGGTATCGGCGGCGTAGACTACTTCCAACAGGACAACGATCTGATATCGCCGCCGGAGCTGCAGTTCGAGAACGCAGATGGTCAGCCCGGGACAGTGGTGACGAGCAGGTCCTCCAACCGGAACCTGAATGCCGCTCTCAACATGAGTCATACGTTCAACCCCACGGCCACGGACGAGGGCACCCAGTGGACCACCTCGGCGGGGATTCAGTACGAAGACCGAAAGTTGAATGCAACGCAGGTTCTCGGTCGCACGCTGCTTCCGGGCCAGGAGAACGCGCAGCAGACCACCAGTCAGACGGTTTCCTCCCGGATCGAGCCGGTGCGGGACCTCGGCATCTTTGGGCAAGAGGAGGTTCTGCTGGCTAATCGGCGCCTGTTGCTGACGGCTGGTGTGAGGGCCGACCGGAGCAGTGCCAACGGAAATACCGACAAGTTCTTCTTCTACCCCAAACTGGCCGCGTCGTATCGCTTTGTGCAGCCGTTCGGCGGCGTGGACGAGCTCAAGCTCCGCGGCGCCTACGGACAGACCGGCAATCGTGCGCTCTTCGGAGCCAAATTCGTCACGGATACGACCGGAACTATCGGTGGACAGTTTGGCACCTACATCGGCAACCGTGCCGGTGATCCGACCATCCAGCCCGAGCGCCAGGAAGAGTTCGAAGGCGGGGTAGACGCCACGTTTGCCAACGGAAGAGCCGAGCTCACGCTGACACTCTACCAGCGGAACATCCGGGACCTCATCCTGGAGCAGACTGTAGCTCCATCAGTAGGTCAGGAACTGCGGGTATTCGGAAACGGCGGCAGGCTTCGCAATCGCGGCATCGAGGCCTCGCTCACGCTGCAGCCGGTGCAGAGCCGAGACATCAACTGGATCTTCCGCACCACCTTCTTTGCCAATCGGGCGAAGATCACCGAGCTGAACGTGCCGCCCTTCCAGACCGGCGGCTTCGCTTTGTCACTGGGAACCTTTCAGATCGAGAAGGATAGCTCCCCCACTCAAATTTACGGCTTGGTTGGCACGGATGCCGCCGGCAATACAATCGCCGGCAAGGTGGGAGATGCCAATCCCGACTTTCAGATGTCGTTCTCCAACGACATCGACTTTCATCGCTTTACACTCGGCTTCCTATTCGACTGGAAATACGGAGGGGATATCATCAACCTGACCGAGTTTCTGTACGATGGGGCTGCGAACAGCAAGGACTATCTCGAGCCTGGTGGCGGGGCGGACCGAACTAATCGTTTGGGCGCGGGGTTCACCGATGCCTACGTTCAGAACGGATCGTACCTGAAGCTTCGAGAAGTAAATCTCTCGTATAACCTCCCCGAGTCATTCACCACGGGACTTTTCGGCCAGGGTGTCAGGTACGCCCGCCTCTCATTAACCGGTCGAAACCTGTTGCGGGTTACTCCCTACCGCGGACTGGATCCCGAGGTCAGCAATTTCGCAAACCAAGCGATCGTGCGGAACATCGATGTGGCTCCCTTCCCGCCGAGTCGCAGCTTCTTCTTCTCGATCGACTTGGGGTTCTGACCATGATGACCCATAAACTGACCCGAATGCTGCTGGCTACGGTCGCACTCATGGCGGGCGCATGCGACTACGACATCGCCAATCCCAACAGCCCCGCGGTTATCGGCGAGAACCCGTCCGCCCCACAGGTGGGGGCTGCGGCAAACGGCATCCTGATCGCCACCCGGCAGGATGTTGCGGATTGGGCGCTGGATGGGGCGATCTTCGGCCGCGAGGCCTTCCGGATCGACCCGGCTGACCCGCGCTTCGTGCAGGAGATGATGCAGGGCCCGCTCGATCCCGGAAGCCGGGCATTCGGTGGAGACCACTGGCTGGAACCGTACTCCGCCATCCGGAGTGCCAACGATCTTCTTGCGGTCATCGGCACCGCAAGCTCACTAACGGCGGAACAGCAGAGCTCCACCAGCGGTTTTGCGCACACGATGCAGGCTTACAACTTTATCATAATCCTGAGCTCGCATACTCAGGACCAGATCCCGATCGATGTAGGGCGCGATGCCAGCGCCCCGCCGGCTCCTCTGGTCACCAATGCCGATGCCTGGAACCACGTCATCGCACTGCTGGATCAGGCCGCAACCGAGCTGGTAGGCGCCGCTTTTCCGTTTACTCTCCCTCCGGGATTTACCGGGTTCAATACCCCGGCCACCTTCCTCCGGTTTAACCGCGCCTTGCGCGCGCGAGTGGCGGTGTATCGGGGCGATTACGCGGGAGCCCTCACCTTCTTGACCGAGTCGTTCCTCGATCCGGCAGCACCGATGGACCTCGGTGTGTACATGGACTTCGGGACCGGGGCAGGGGACGTTGCGAATCCGCTTGCAGTGAGCTCGCAGACCAGCGAAAACTTGGGACATCCCACACTCGAGACGCAGGCCCAACTGCAGCCCGGTGGCGCACGGGACCAACGGTTCCTGAACAAGTTGGTGAAGCGACCACCGAGATCCGGGGGGACGACCAACACCACTCCGAATCAGCAGTTTTCATCCGACCTGGGCTGGATCCGCTATCCCAACCCGAACTCTCCCATTCCGCTCATCAAGAACGAGGAGCTGATTCTGCTTCGGGCTGAAGCCAACATCAATCTGCCCAATTTAGGGGCTGCGGTTCCCGATCTGGATCTTGTGCGGCAGACCTCCGGTGGGCTTGCCCCCTACAGCGGGCCGGTCGACCAGCCCTCACTCACCGCCGAGCTGCTGTACAACAAGCGCTATTCACTGATGTACGAAGGCGGGCATAGCTGGATCGACTATCGCCGCTACGCCTTGACCAGCGCTCTTCAGGCAATTGATCGAGCCGGTCCGCCGCCGGACGTCATTTTCCCGACGCTTCCCATTCCCACCGCCGAGCTCCAGCCGCGGGAGTGATCCCGCCCTGGTGCGCGCAACTTCTGGAGGACGACAATGATTCGTGTAGTCACTCGAGTTCCGGTTGGCCGTCTGGCTGGAGTGCTGCTGGCGATTCTCCCTCTGCTCATCGCCTGTTCGGGGGAGGGTGGCAAGTATGCGGGTAACTGGAAGCGGGAGCTATACGGCGAGGGCGAAGTTCGCATGAACCTGGCCTCGAATGGCGGGGTGGAGCTGACCCTGCCTTCACGCCGGTGGACCGATTCGATCATGAAGAGCCGCGCCGACTTCAAGGGTGACACCCTGCTCTTCAAGGCCGATACCAGCGCTCTTGCGTGCCAAACATCGGATGCGCGATACGTGATCAGCCGTACCGAAGACCAGCTGCAGATTGCCGGGCTGGGAGCGGACAGCTGCGGCGGGCGCCGTGCAGCGCTGGTAGGGACCTGGCAGAAGTCGTAGCTTCGCTACGAGGTGGGCAGCGGGGCAGCGGGACAGTGGACCTTCGGCCCCTATTGTGAAGCGGCAAATCGCTACAGTAGGGGCTCTCGCTTCAGTTGGGGCTCTCGCTCCAGTCAGCTGACTTGCCTGCATCTGCCCCGCTGCCCCGCTGCCCCGCTGCTGCTGGCCACTGCTGGGTGACACAGTGGAATGCGCCCAGTCCCCAGACCAGGTCGGTGCAGTCGATGCCGATGATCTCACGGGACGGGAAGAGAGACTGCAGGATAGCCGAAGCCTCATCGTCGCGCGCCGGATCGTACGTCGGCAGGAGCACGATTCCATTGGCGATGTAGAAGTTGGCGTAGCTGGCGGGAAGCCGTTGCCCGTCATGGTACAGCGGACGCGGCATGGGGAGCGTCACTACCCGTAGTGGTTGTCCGTCCTGATCAGTCATCCGTTTGAGCCGCTCCAGGTTGCTCTGCAGCGGCTCGTAATTTTGATCAGCAGGGTTGTCCTCGACGACCGTGACGACCGTAGTAGGGTCGACGAAACGGGTCAGGTCGTCCACGTGTCCGTCGGTGTCGTCCCCCGCGATGCCCTCGCCCAGCCACAGAATACACGAGACCCCAAGATAGGACCTCAGGTAGTCCTCGATGGTGGCTCGGCTCAGCTGGGGGTTGCGGTTCGGGTTCAGCAGACATGCCTCGGTGGTCAGCAGTGTGCCTCGGCCGTTCACATCGATCGACCCGCCTTCCAGGATCATGCCCGGACTGAACACCGGAATGCCGAGCTCTCGCGCGATCCGCGTTGGTACCACGTCATCCAGGTCATAGGGTGGATACTTGCCACCCCACGCATTGAAGTCCCAGTCTACCACGGCTTCAGCGGGAGCATCCGGGCTCGAGCCCTGGAGGAAGATCGGTCCGTGGTCTCGGCACCAGGCATCGTTGGTAGGGTTGTAATGAAAGAAGACCCGACCGGTGTCGGCTCCCTCGTCGGTGAGAAGTCGCCGAACATCGTGCTCCATCTCGGGGCCTGCCACGTTGATGTGCACCTCTTCATGATCTGCGAGGTGACGAACCATGAGGGCAAAGACGGCTGGCACCATCGTGAACTTCCCGGGCCAGGAGGCTTCCTTATGCGGCCAGCTCAACCAAGTGCCGCGATGAGGCTCCCACTCCGCCGGCATGCGGTAGCCGAGTTCGGCTGGAGTAGCGGTCACGAGGAAGTAAACGGTACACAGTAAACAGTAAACGGGAGCCGCTGACATGGGCGCTCTTCACCGTTCATTGTTTTACCGTTCACGCAGTCTAGTCGAGATACCGTTTGGTAATATCGGCGTAGGCATCGATACGGCGGTCCCGCAGGAACGGCCAGTGGGTGCGGCTTGCATCGACCTTACCAAGGTCCAGCTTCGCGGTGAGCACCTCTTCGCCGGTACCGCCTTTGACCAGGATTCGCCCACCTGGGTCCGAAACGAAGCTTCCTCCCCAGAACTCGAGGCCCCCTGTCGGTCCCTTCTCGTGGCCCACACGGTTTACCGCGCAGACAAAGACCCCGTTGGCGATGCCATGGCTTCGCTGGATCGTTTCCCAGGCAGCTTCCTGTTGAGCGCCGTGCTCCTCCTTTTCCCCCGGCAACCAACCGATAGCTGTAGGATAGAAGAGAATC
>DATFFX010000085.1:0-5183 GCA_035249825.1 Gemmatimonadales bacterium
GAACCCGGCAAGGGTACGAGACAGGAGAGCATCTCATGAGGACAAGTAGCTTCGTCTGGAGCATCGCCGCCGTGGTCGTTCTCCTCGACTGCTCAGTTGCTGTGGCTCAGGAGGCGCGGGATACGACTCGACTCGAGGAGTTAGTGGTCACGCCTACCAGGCTGCCGACATCTCCGGACGCCGTGGTCGCTTCTGTCACTACCATAACCGGCGACGAGCTTCGGGCCCGAGGAGTGCGGTTCGTGCAAGATGCGTTGCGCGAGGTGCCCGGGGCGATGGTGGCGCAGGTCGGCTCCTTTGGAGGTGTAACCTCTCTCTTCTTACGCGGCGGCGAGAGCGACTACGTGAAGGTTCTGATCGACGGTCTTCCCGCAAATCAGGCCGGTGGGGCGTTCAACTGGGCCAATCTGACGCTGGATAATGTGGAACGGATCGAGGTTCTGCGCGGCCCAGGCAGCGTGATCTATGGCTCTGATGCGGTGAGCGGGGTGGTACAGATATTCACTCGGCGAGGACAGGCGGGAGTTGCAGTAGAAGGCAGCGCCGAGGGAGGGACCTTCGGCACAGTCAACGGCAGTGCCGGCGTACTCGGTGGCACCGATCGGCTCAGTTACTCGGCCGATGCGAGCCGGTTCTCGACCGATGGCACGTACTCCTTCAACAGCGACTACGGCAACACTGCCCTCAGCGGGTCGATTCATGGTCTCCCCGACGGCCGAACGGACGCATCGCTGGCGATTCGATATCACGATAGCCGATATGAGTTCCCCACTGATGCCGCTGGATTTCCGTCGGACAGCAACCAGGCCAGCGCCGAAGAGATGGTGACGATCGCGGCCGATCTGGGCCGGCGGCTCGGAGACCGCTACGATCTGCGCCTCACGGCCGGAGGCACTCGGACCGTGGGTGACTTCGATGACCGGCAGGATAGCCCCGCCGACACCGTGGGCTTCGGCTTTGCCTCCCAACGACATTCCAGAGCCGACCGGGGCAGTGTCGATGCCCGGATCAATGCAATTCTCAGTGAGGTTCTGACGATCACAGCTGGTGCCCAAGTGGAGCGGGAGGTTGAGCGACAATCGGGGCAGACGACATCCAACTTCGACGGGATCGCCACCACTCCCGACACGCCATTCGACCGTGGCCGCACGACGGTGGGATACTACGGCCAGGGTCTGATCGACCTTCCTTCGGGTCTGGCGGTCAATCTGAACGCCCGGTTGGACGACAACAGCGCATTCGGCACCTTCATGACGTATCGGGCCGGGGTGGCCTACCGGTTCACCTCAGGGACCAGGGTCCGTGCTTCGGTTGGCCGCTCCTTCAAGGCCCCAACGTTCTGCGAACAATTCTGCGATGCTCCCTTCGTCGTTGGTGATTCGACGCTTCGCCCGGAGCGCTCTAGGAGTTGGGAAGCGGGAGTGGAGCAGACCCTATTCAGGGGTCGGCTCTCGGTATGGGCCACTTATTTCGACCAGCGTTTTCGCGACATGATCGTTTACGACGGCAGTGGCTCCCCGGTTGAGCCAACGTACCGGAATGGGGCGGCCGCCAAATCTCGCGGGGTGGAGACCGGCGTCAGGACGGCATTGGGCGAGCGATTAACCGCATCTGTTTCGTACACCTATCTCAGCACCGAGGCGACGGATGATGCTGGACTCCCGTCGGCCTCCTTTGCCGCCGGCGATCCGTTGATCCGCCGGCCCCGGCATACTGCCGCAGCCAGCCTGCACGGCCGGATTACCGATCGTGTTGCCCTGGGAGGGTCAGTTGGGTATACCGGTCCCCGGAACGACGTGGACTTCAGCCAGTTTCCCGCTCAACTGATCAAACTCGAGGCCTACACTATCGTCAATCTGGCTGGCGAGATCGAGATCGTCCGAAGTGCGCCTGGGCGACCAGGCCTATCCGGAATTCTCCGGGTCGAAAACCTGTTCAACGAGCGCTACGATCAGGTGGTGGGCTTTGCCGGCCGGCGCCGTGCCGTGTTCGGGGGAGGGAAGTTCCGGTTGTAGCTCGGCGACTGGCGGCCTGGCCCCAGTGCTCCGATCTTTCAGTATGTCCTTGATCCAAAGCGGTCTCCGCCTGGCTTTCGCTGTGCCGATGGTGGGGATCCTGTCTTGTGCCGAGACCTCGGCCCCGCTGCCTCCTCCTGAGGAAGTGATCGTCGTCCTCAACACGACGGCGGCCACGTTGAGTCTGGTTCCGGTTGCTGCGCCCGGCCAGGTCTCAACCGTACCTCTCGGTTCGTCGGGAGTACAACCTGTCAGTGTAGCTACCCGAGGAGCGACTGCGGTTGTGCCGCTGCGAGGCCGAGATGCCCTGGCCGTAGTGGATCTTCGAGCCGGGATGCTGGTGAACACGATTTCACTGACCTCGGGAGCAGGGGTGGCAGGAGCTGCGTTGGTCAGTGACTCACTCGCGTACGTCTCGAATGCAAGTCTCAATACGGTGACCAGGGTGGACCTGGCGACGGGAGATACCATCAGTATCCCGGTTGGAATCACGCCGCAGCACGTCACCTTCACCCGTGGCCGGGTTCTCGTGATGAATGCCAACCTGGACAGTGTAGGCAAGCCTGCCGGGGAGAGCTCGATCACGGTGATCGATCCGGCTAACGGGGGCACCGCCATCATCGGAACGATACCGTTGGTCGGACCAGGTAATGCGCAGTTCAGCACCGTTGCCGGAGACGGCATGCTGTATGTGATCCAGGAGGGCGATCCCACTGTGGATGAAGGTCGGTTGTCGATCGTGGATCCTGTCGAGCGGCGCGAGGTAGCCAGTTTCGGTGGCTTTGGCTTCGGGCCGGGAGACCTGACCGCCGATGGCGGGGACCGGCTGCTGATCAGTTCCCGCACTCAGGGGCTCATGGAGTTCGACAGCGCCGAGCGCACGGTGGTCCGGGGAGAGGGCAATGGAGTGGCCATCCCGGCGAACAGCGGGGTGGCAGTGGACTCCCAGGATCGTATCTATGCCCTCGAGGCAGGTTGCTCGGGCAGCGGAGTTCTGCACGTACTTCGCCCGGACTTCAGCGAGATCCGCACTGTGACAGTCGGGCAGTGCGCCTCTCAGGCACTCCTCGCGCGGGTTCCTGCGGCCGGAGTTGAAGCGACCGACGAGCCTGCTCTGTAGTCGCTCAGCTGCAGATCACGGGTAGATTCCCATTCATGCCACTGGTCTCCACGCCGGCTGTCGTGCTCTCCTCTCTCAGATACAGTGAGACCTCGAAGATCGTCCGGCTCGCTACCCGCGACCACGGCGTGCACAGTGTCATCGCCAAGGGCGCACTCCGGCCCAAGAGCCGGTTTGGCGCGGCGCTGCAACTGCTGAGCGAGGGAGAGGCGCAGTTTGTCTTGAAGGAGAATCGGGAACTGCACCTGCTGACGAGCTTCGATCTGAGACGGCTCCATGCCGGTCTGGCCGCCGATCTCGAGCGGTACGCCGTCGCTTGTGCCCTTGCCGAAGTGATGCTGCGCTTCGCCCCGCCGGATCCGCACCCCGAGAGCTTCGATCTCCTGCGTCACGCCCTGGAAGAGTTGGAGCTCGCCTCCAGCAACTCCGTCGCAGCTCTCGGTTATCGCCTGCTGTGGCAGATGGTGAGCGTTCTCGGGTTCGAGCCGGCCCTCGCGGCGTGCGTGATCGACGATGCTCCGATACCGGAGACCGGCCCGCTTCCCTTCAGCACCCGCGAGGGTGGCGCGCTCTGTCGAGCCTGCGCTTCTCAGCGGGGTGCAACCCAGCTTCCCGAGCAGGCCCGCGCCGATCTGGTAGCGCTCCTCGATTTTTCTGCCGAGCTGCCCCGGTTCGACGAGAAGCACGGTGCGGCACACCGGCGGCTACTGGGCCGGTACATTCGTTACCACCTCGGGGACGGCGCGGAGCTCCCTGCTCTGGAATTCTGGACCCAGCGTCCCTGGGCGGCCGCATGATCATAGGCACAGCGGGTCATATCGACCACGGCAAATCTACCCTCGTGGCGGCGCTCACCGGACGACCCATGGACCGGCTGGCGGAGGAACGGCGGCGGGAAATCACCATCGACCTCAACTTCGCACCACTCGAGCTGGGACACGGCCGGACAGCCGGAGTGGTCGATGTGCCCGGCCACGAAGGTTTCGTCCGCACGATGGTCGCGGGGGCATCCGGGATCGACCTGGTGCTGTTCGCTGTTGCGGCGGACGAGGGTATCATGCCACAGACCAGAGAACATCTCAGCATACTGGAGCAGCTGCGGGTGCCGGTCGGTATTCCGGTCATCACCAAGGCTGACCTGGCTGATGCCGACTGGCTCGAGCTGGTTACCACGGAACTCGCGGACACACTGGCGAGGTCCTCCGTCGACTTCCAGAGCCCGGTTGCCGTATCGGTCAAGAGCGGCGTGGGCCTCGACACGCTGAAGAATCGCCTCCGGGATTACGCTGCCGCCCTTCCGGTGAAGCCAGTTGCTGACGCATTCAGGATGCCGATCGACCGCGTCTTCTCCCTCGCCGGCGTGGGCACAGTGGTGACAGGCACGTCATGGTCGGGCCGCATCAGCATGGGAGATCAGGTGCTGATACTGCCATCCGGATTGCGGGGGAGGGTACGCTCGCTCGAGAGCTACGGAATGTCACTCGAGCGCACTGCGCATCGGGCACGTACCGCCGTGGGCATCGGAGGCATCGATCGAAGCGCCGTCCGACGGGGAGATGTGCTCGTCACCGAAGAGCTGGCATGGTCCGCTGCATGGGTTCTCGATGTCGCGATCACGCTTGAAGCGAGTGCCCCGAAGGCGTTGAGCTCTCGAGCTCGGGTGCGCCTGCACCTGGGCACGGCGGAGGTCATGGCCCGGGTGTTGCCCCGCGCCACGATCCAGCCGGGCAGTACAGGAATGGCCCGCCTGAAGCTCGATAGGCCCGTGGTTGCACGGGCAGAAGATCGATTCGTGCTCCGGAGTTACAGCCCGATAACGACCATCGGTGGCGGTCGAGTTCTCGATCCGGACCCGCCGAAGCGCCGAACCGTGTGGCCCGCATCGTTTGCCTCCGAAGTTCCTGCCGAACGATTCGATGCTGCCCTCCTGCGGCACACCGATGGGGTCACAACGGCAAAGCTGCCGCTGGTCCTGGGGCTCCCGCGTTCCGCCGCCCTCCAGGTCGCCCGCGCCAGCCTCACCGCACGAGTCCTTGAAGACCTCTGGG
>DATFFX010000086.1:0-11085 GCA_035249825.1 Gemmatimonadales bacterium
TTCCCTCTATGACCACCGGTCCGCGATCCGAGATACCGATATCCCACCCGATACACCGGGCCCACGGAAACGCTGCAGCGGCCCGAAGCGCAAGCTGGCAAGTCTGCTCCCAAGCCGGGAGCATGAAACCCACGAATGACCGGTCTGTGCCCGGTATGGTCGTGGTATACTCGTCATGGGTTCGCGTCCGACCCCGCTCCAGCGCTCCGGTTTGCAAATTCACCCAGGCGCCCACGGCGCCGTACTTCAGATGGTCCACACCAGCGGTACCCGGCTGGAGCTTGAACACCGCCGCGACAATCTGCGGTTGACCATCGCGGGCAATGAGCGTTTGTATTCTGACGGTGCAGAGCGTAGGTCCGATGAACTCCGCCAGGTCGGGGTGAGGAAGAATTCGTTCCTCAACGAGGAACACGTGCGGATCGGCACCGGGGTTCTGGGCCTGCAGCTCGGCGGTGTCCGCCATGTACTCTATGATGCCTTGGGCGTTGAGACTCTCGCCCGCGAGGGTTTCGAACTCGCCGTTTCCGCCTTGCGCGTGACCCTTGAAGACCAATATGCGGTGCCCCTGAATTCCTTCCACTGGCTTGACGACGAAACCTTGCGTACCGACCGCCATGAGTCTGGCCTCGAGCTGCTCGGCGGTGGTCAACGTGCCGTGTAGAGTCCGTCTTGCGCGGGGATCGCATACAGCGAGGATGCGTGCGAGAGGAAGGCCTTGAGCCCCGAAGAAGCGGTTGAAGATCAGCTTGTTGTCGTAGAATGATCGGTACTGCGGAGGGTTGAGCAGCGCCCATAGCTTGCGGTTTTGAGGGCCACTGTCGGGCAGATATCGGCCCTTTTCCTCCAGGGAGCGAGTAGGCTCGTAAAGGCGATACCGGTAATACGCGTACGGGCCGATTCCGTACTTGCGGTAGACTCTTAGCTGGTCTTGCACAACCTGGAATACCGTGAGCTCGTACTGCTTCGCTGCCCTGCGGACCGTCTTCCATGCCTTGATCACCCGGCGAACTCGCCGGCGGGGATAGTAGGCACGCCGCTGCCATAACCGCATCAGGGACGCCTCATCCTCAATGGCACGGGAGCCGACTCATGGTGTGCGGAGGATCACGGTGAGGGTGCTCTCGGAAGAACACCTTGGATATCCGGCGCCAGGATGTGGGCCGGTCAGGGGCTCCAGGAATTTTATTCCTATTCAGAGGCATGCGAGTATGGCCGCGCGGCACTACACGGTGAAGTGTTTGGCCTGCGGCCGTGCACTGGACGAGGACGGTGCCGTGCTCGCCTGCGCTGGCGCACATGAGCCGGCCTTCCTGTCACCTGAGTACCATGTCCGCAGGCTGCAGCCCGATCCTGGGGCGCAGGGACTCTTTCGGTATCGTCACTGGCTCCCGGTCGAACGGGTGCTTTCCGGCGCCGGCGAGTCCATTACCTATCGCAGCGAGCGGCTGGGGCGAGCCATCGGGCTGGACCAGCTTTGGGTCCTGTTCAACGGCTACTGGCCCGAACGCGGAGCGACATTGGACACCGCTACCTTCAAGGAGCTGGAGGCGTGGACCGTTCTCGCCCGGCGGCAGCTCGGCGATTCTCGCATACTTGTGGTCGCATCTGCGGGGAACACCGCTGCCGCGTTTGCGCGTGCCTGCTCGCGTACCGGGATTCCCTGCGTCATCGTAGTACCGGAATCAGCATTGCCCTCACTCGAATTTCCAGAGCCGCTTCATCCCTGCGTTCGTATCATAACGGTTGGCGCCGGGGCCGACTACTCCGACGCGACCTTGATGGCTGGATGGATCGCGGGTCTCCCCGGATTCGTGCCGGAAGGTGGGGTCAAGAACATCGCACGCCGAGCCGGACTCGGCACCACGCTGCTGGCGGCAGTGGAAGCAATCGGCCGATTGCCGGATTATTACTTCCAGGCTGTAGGGAGTGGTGCCGGTGCGATCGGGGTGCATGAGTCCGCCGAGCGACTGATCCTGGATGGAAGATACGGAAGCCGCGTTCCCCGCTTGATGCTGAGCCAGAATCATCCGTTCACTCCCCTGGTCGAGGCCTGGCGGAGCGGGCAGCGGAAGCTGGTGAGTGTGGATCCTTCCGAGGGGAAAAGGCGAATCGGGCAGATCACGGCCAAGGTCCTGGCGAATCGAGAGCCACCGTTTGCAATTCGCGGGGGTGTCTTTGACGTACTCACTGCCTCTGAGGGCGACATGCTTGTGGCCGATAATTCTGCGGTAGACAGTGCACGCCGGCTATTCGAGGAATGCGAAGAGATCGACATAGACCCAGCCGGAGCAGTTGCGCTCGCCACACTTCGTGAGGCCGTCGCGGCCGGCCGCCTGGCCAGGGATGCTGTGGTGGCCCTGAATGTCACGGGCGGCGGGCGTGAGCGGCGACGGCTCGACTGGCCCCTTCGCCAGGCTCGCCCAGTGCTGGAGGTGTGCCCCGCCACACGAAGGGACGAGTTGCTCGAACTGGTGGCCGCCCTATGAATCCGGTCGACCTGCTTCAGAAGGAAGCTTCTCACGTGTCCTCCGAGGAGCGAGTCTATCGCGAACGGACGCCGCGCTCCGGGCGACTCTATATGGAAGCGCGGCGTTATTTGCCGGGCGGCGACAGCCGTAGCACACTGTTTTATCGACCCTACCCTGCGGTGATGGAGCGTGGCGAAGGATGTCGAGTGGTGGACATCGACGGGAACCACCTGCTGGATTGTACGGGGAACCACACCGTGCTCATTCACGGTTACCGTCACCCGCGCATCGTGGAGGCCGTGCAACTTCAGCTAGATAAGGGGACGGCTTTTTCCGGACCAACAGAGCCTCAAATCCGCCTGGCCAGAATGCTCTGCGAGCGCCTCCCATCGATGGACCTGGTGCGCTTTACCAACTCAGGCACGGAAGCCGTCTTGAACGCGGTGCGTGGCGCGCGGGCCTTCACCAAACGCCGCGCGATAGCCCGGATCGAGGGCTCATACCACGGCACCCTGGAAGAAACGATGGCGAGCCATCATCCGGATGCTGTCGTACTTCCGTTCGACGATGCTGAGGCCGCGGTGCGTCTCATCGAGCAGGAGCATGAGAGATTGGCAGCGGTTTTGGTGGAGCCTGTGCAGGGGTCGGCGGGGATGCTTCCCGCGGAACAGGCTTACTTACAGGCGTTGAGGGATGTCACGTTGCGCCACGACATCCTGCTCGTGTTCGACGAGGTAGTGAGCTTCCGTGTCGCCTATGGAGGCGCGCAGCAGCACTTTGGAGTGCGTCCCGACCTTACCTGCCTTGGCAAGTTGATCGGTGGCGGCTTCCCGCTCGGCGCGTTCGGAGGCCGGGCGGAGGTAATGCAGCTCTTCGATCCTTCAGGAGGCGTTCCGGCGGTCCCGCATCCGGGGAGCCTCAACGCCAACCCGATCAGCCTGGCGGCCGGCGCGGCCACGCTCGAACAGCTTACAGAGAAGTCGATCGGTCTCCTTAACGAACGCGGCGCGGCCTTGCGACGGACCATGCGGGGCCGGCTCGCGGCGGCAGGGCTACCGGTGCAGGTAACCGGACTGGGCTCGCTCTTCGCCATCCATCTCACGGCACAGCCGGTTCGCACTATCCGGGACTCACATGGCAGCGACACCGGCCGACGCCATCGCCTGTTTCTCGGCCTGTATTCTGCCGGCGTACTGATCGACCCTCGAGGGGTGGGGAGCCTCTCGACCGTGATGGCCCAGGAGGACCTCGATCACTTCATAGACACACTCGCGAAGGTGGCGCCGCCCCTGACAGTATGAGCCGCTAAAGACTGGCTGGGATTACCAGTCAGTGTCCCGGAAGTCCTTCAGGAACTTCCCCCACACATGCTCTCCCGTATTGACCCCGCTAATGATGGGGTCCACGATACGGGCAGCGCCATCAACGATATCCAGCGGTGGATGAAAGCGGTGCTCGGCCACCTTGCGCGCCGCCAATTCCGCAGGATCCTCATCTGTCACCCAGCCGGTATCCACGCTGTTCATGTGTATGCCGTCTGTCTGGTAGTCCGCCGCGGCGGTACGTGTCATCATGTTCAGCGCAGCCTTTGCCATGTTGGTATGCGGATGCCGGGTGGTCTTGAAGTTCCGATAGAACTGTCCTTCGACCGCCGAAACATTGACGATGTGCTTCTCGCGGCCCGGCGTGCGGAGCAGCAGGGGCTTCAGGCGCGCGTTCAGGATGAACGGTGCTATGGCATTGACTAGCTGTACCTCCAGTAACTCCACCGACGAAACGTCTGCCATCAGCATCCGCCACGAGTTTCTCTGCCGAAGATCCAGCTGTTGCAGGTCCTGATCGAGCTGTCCCTCAGGGAACAGATGCCTCTGTGGACGATACTCCTCCGGTAACAGGGGGATCTGAGAGAGTGCTGCGGCGTGAGCCATTCCTGACATTGTGGGCAGTCGCGGCTCCAGGGCTGCAGTGGGTGTTACCGAGTCCAAATGCCCGTTGGCCCCGCACCATCCCTGATAGGCCTCCAGAAGTCGGTGCGCCGGGGCGGGCATCTGCTGCAGGGCAGATGTCTCCTTTGCCATCATGTGCTCGTAGAACTCAGGCGGACGACGAACGGTCTGACACGCATTATTGATGATGAAGTCCAGCCGGGTTCGGGTCTGGAGCAGCTGCAAGCAGAACGCCTCCACACTCGGCGTGTGTCGCAGGTCGAGACCAAAAATCTCCACGCGATGTCCCCATTCACTGAAGTCCGGCTCCTGGGCGTAACGTGCCGCCGAATCGCGGGGAAAACGGGTGGTGACGATGAGGTGCGCACCGGAGCGTAGCAGTTTGAGGCCGGCCTGGTAGCCGATTTTGACCCGTCCGCCGGTCAGCAGCGCCACCCTGCCTCTCAGATCTGCCAGTTCCGTGCGCTTGCTGAAGTTGAATACCGCGCACGGCGGACACATCTGATCATAGAAGTGGTGCAGGTCTGTGTACTTCTCCTTGCAGACGTAGCAGTGCTGCGGCTCCACAGCCTCCCTGAAGTCAGGATCACCCGCGACCTCCCGCTGTTCGAATCCTGGTGGCGGGAAGACGTTGGGGCTGGTGAACACCTTCTGGCGCCGCAACACCCTGATTCCGGTCTGATCCAGCGCTCGCTCTTCCTGCCTGACCTTCTCTGCCTTTCGCCGGCGCGTGCTGGCTCGGACCAGCTGGCGTCGCGACGCTGAGTCGGGCGCATAGACGTGGCCGGCCGCTTGCAATAACCGGCGCTGGTCTTCCGGCGGGACCTGGGCCAGCAATCCGCGGTCGATGACTATCGCTTCGAGGAGCGCAGTAGCGGCATGAAGGCGCTCCAGGAACTCGGCCTCTTCACGGTCTTGGTGTCTCGCTGAATTGGACTTTGGCATGGCGCGAAGTCTAACCTGCGGCCACTCAGACGACGAGATGGGTGGCGCGGACGCATCACTTCCATGAGATTGGTTCACCCCCTGACACCCGTCCCGAAATTCACCCGGTGGCTATGGCGAATCTACGGGTCCTCATGCTCAATCTGGAGTACCCTCCGCTGGGCGGGGGTGCCGCACCCGTCACTCGGGGCCTGGCGCGGGCTCTCGTCGGACGTGGGCACCAGGTGGACATCGTCACGATGGGGTACCGTGGCCTGCCTGAGATCGAGAATGACGGCGGGGTTCAGGTGTTTCGGGTCCCCGCCGTTCGGTCTCGAGTCGAGCTGTCGTACGTCCACGAGCTCGCGACCTATGTGTGGAGCGCACTGCGGAAAGCCAATGCGCTGTCACGCGCTTTCGCATACAACATCTGCCACTGTCACTTCATCGTTCCCACCGGAATCATTCCCTACCTGTTGAGTAACGCAGGCAGCTTCCCACCCTACGTGATCACCAGCCACGGCTCGGACATTCCGGGGTTCAATCCAGATCGTTTCAAGCTCATTCACCGGATCACCCCTCCTTTGCTCCGCCGGGTGCTTCGACGCTCCTCTGGCGTCATCGTTCCTTCTGCGGCGCTCCAGGGAATGATTCGAGAGCAGTTCGCCCATGATGTTCCGGCGCTCACGCGAATTCCGAACGGCATCTCTCTGGACCAGTTCACCCATCAGCCGAAGGAATCCCGGATTCTGGTCGCCACCCGACTTTTTGAGCGCAAGGGTGTGCAGCACGTAATCAGTGCTCTGGCTGACATCAATGCTCAGGGTTACCTGCTGGAGGTCGCGGGGGACGGGCCCTCGCGCGGTCAGCTGGAGCGACAGGCCAGGCAGCTCGGCGTGCCGGCCCGCTTTCATGGCTGGTTGTCCCAGGCATCCCTGAACCCGTTATACGAGCGAAGCCGCATCTTCGTGCTCGCCAGCAGCAGCGACAACTTTCCGGTCTCACTGCTCGAGGCGATGACCGCCCGCTGCGCCGTCATCACTACGAGGTCCGGAGGATGTCCGGAGGTGGTCGGAGACGCGGGACTGGTCGTGGAGCCGGGTGATGCACGAGGCCTGCGTGAGGCGCTGAGTCGACTGGTCCGTGAGCCGAGGTTCGCAGAGGAACTTGGTAAGCGAGCGGCCCGCAGGGTTCAGGAGCACTTCGGGTGGTCCAGCATCGCATCGCGCCATGAGGACGTCTATGCAGAAGTCATAAGAGCGTCTCGTGCTCCTGGTTTCGCTGCGGTGGCCACCCCGGCGTGAGCGAGGAGCCCGGGCCGACTCTTCGCCTCGGCGTCATGGGCTGCGGCCGCGTGTTCCAGCGTTTTCATCTCCCCGCAATCACCCGCATTCCGGCAGTCTCTCTCCGAGCCGGATGTGACATCAACCCGAACCGATTGACGTGGCTCGAGCGACTGCCCTCTCCACCGGCTACCTTCGGCACGCCGGCAGAGCTACTCGACTCCGGCCTCGACGCGGTTCTCGTCCTCACTCCTCCGCCCAGCCATGCCGAGAACGTGATCCGAGCTCTCGAGGCGGGGGTCCACGTCATGGTCGAGAAGCCCATGGCACTCGATCCTGGTGAGGCAAGGCGAATGGCCCAGGCTGCACGTGCGGCGCGGCGCCATCTTCAGGTCGGGTTCACGCGCCGGTTTCGCCAGCCATATCAGAAGCTGCGTGGCGCGTTGGATCAGATTGATTCGCGTCGTATCCGCCAGGTGCACTTCGACCTGGCGTTCCCTACTTCCAGCTGGAGAGCCGAGAGCGATTTCCTGGGCCAGGAAGCACAGGGAGGCGGCGTGCTGGACGACGTGCTCTCACATCAGGTGGATTTGATCTGCTGGCTGTTGCAAGCCAGGCCATATCGGGTCAGATGTAAGGTGGGAGGGAGGGACGCAGAGACCAGCACCGAACTGGAGATCGGCAGTGTCACGGTGCATTGCAAGTCAGCTCACTCCCGATATGTGGAACTGCTGGAAGTGGAGCTGGAGGACGGAGCCCTCATGGAAGCGAGCGGAAGCCACATGGGTATTGCCCGGGGAGTCTCTCAACGATGGCGCCGCAATCGTGCCCGGTTGAGGGACAAGGCTTCACTGGTGCGTGATCGCCTGCTGCGCAGGCCCACCGTGACGCTTCGGAGCTTCGAAGGCCAGCTGCGCGACTTTGTCGGCGCAATCCGCGGTGCCAAACCCATTGGCGCGACCGCTGAAGATGGCGTGCTGTCGGTCCAGATAGTTCATGCCTGTCGCATGAGTTCCCAGCAGGGTGGAACCTGGCAAGACCTGCCTACACCAGCTGGGTGAGCACCTTTCCGGCAAGGGGCACGCGGCTCCCGACGTTGAGGTGGTGCAGCGCGGTCGGGGCGATATCGAGGATGTCCGCTCCAGCCTCGAGCCGCGCACCTGCCGCAATGTTGGGACCGTGCGCCATCAGGAATCCATGTGGCGCGTGGTTGCCGCTGCGACCATTCGGTATGCGGCCGGGCGTCGCACGGGTGATATGTCCGAGGGTTGAGGAGACGATGGCCTTGTGCGGCGCGCCCGAGTCCGGATGCCAGCGAATCACGAGATCCGGAAGCCGGTGCATGCGGTCGCCGGGGGGGAACACCTCGGTAGCACGGCAGACCTCCTCGATGAGCGGTTGGCCAGTTTCGGCGTCCCGGAACGACCGCAACCCTTCATCGATCCTGGCGCAGAGCGCATCCGCCGCTTCGGGCGGCACCACACCTGCCGGCTCCCGCCCGCGCATGTTGAGTCTGATGTAACCATTGAGATCGGCGCGAAGGGTGAAAGCCTGAGTCTGGTCCCATTTCATCCCGCCGGTCGTCCATCTGGTCATGATCCTGTTCTTGAGCGCCTGGGGTACGGAGTTGGTCAACGCCCGGCGGAGAGGGAGCGGCATCGCTTCTCCCAAGCGGCGTAGTAATCCTGACTTTGTCTGGCTTGCCTCGGGTCCGTGCAGGACTCGAGACAGCATTTGATCCAGGAAATCCACCCGGGCCGTATTCACCTTCATTCCGTGCAGCGCGAAGATGAAGACAGTGGCGCTCGGCGTCGCCTGTACGAGCTCACCCACGGCCTTGTCCGCCGCACGATAGAGCTCCCGCAGGGCACTGTCGTACCAGGGCTCCAGAGCTTTCGGAAGATCGCCATCGACACTGGACCGATCCCAAAATCGGTGGCCACCACGATGCAGCGCGCCGAAAACCACTATCCCGAGATTCCAGGGGCGCTGGAGGAGCCAACCCGCCAGAGCGGTGGAGCGCTCGGTGAGGCCGATCAGTTCGGCATGCAGCTCGCGCAAATGGCTGATGGAGGCCCGACCGTACTCGTCAGTCCGTATGGGCGAGTCTCCATATCTGCGGCGGATTTCAGCGAGGAGCTCTGGTGGATAGGAATCCGGTGGCACGAGCTTGTCGTGGCTTCCCCACCCCGTGACCTCTACACCGTGAAACGGCTCGGTTCCGGGTGTCATGGGGACGTCATGGACCACAGTCTGAATGTCACCCTCGATCGCTCTCCAAAATGGCCGGACTGGCAGCCAGTCCGTGGCAGGAGCAGCGAACTCCATACGCTCCTGCCGCCACTGGAAATCATGATAGATGCCGTGATCAGACGGTGGGCGGCCGGTGTAGAACGTCGGCCACGGAGATCCGGTCAGGTATCTGGCGGCGCTGGAAAGGCGGCCCCAGGTGCCGGCCCGGCGGATCCTCGCCAGATTCGGAAGGGTGCCATCGTCAGTCCAGCGCTCTACCAGATCAGCGTCCGCGGCGTCGAGCCCAATCAACAGGAGCTTCCGATGTGTGTCGGTCATAATGAAAGAATCACATGAGCGATGCTCTGCCGGAAGAGCTCCTCGTGGTGATCGTTCTCAGCCACAACAAGCGCGACCAGACGCTTCGCTGTCTGGAAAGCGTTCGACAGCTAAAGTACAGGCCGCTCGAGGTGCTGGTGGTCGATAACGGATCATCTGATGGATCTGCGGAGGCTGTCGCTGCGGCGTATCCTGCGGCCCACCTTCTCCGCAGTTCGGCGAACCGGGGAGCCGCCGGTGGGCGCAATCTGGGCTTCGAGTATGCGAAAGAACATCTCGACCCTTCGTACGTACTGTTTCTCGACGATGACTCTGTCGTGCAGGAGCAGCTTGCGGGCGAACTGGTGGCGGCAATGCAGACGGCGACGCGGGTGGGGCTGGCGACGCCGAAAGCGTTTCGGTTCGGCAGCACCGATGTAATCGCCTCGGCAGGAGGCATGCGAGTGCGTCTCGGGCAGGGGTCGATTACCGATATCGGAGCCGGTGAACGCGACATCGGACAATTCGAGCAAGGCGGCTGGGTCGAGTCCTGTGTGGGCTTCACTGTGCTGGCGCGAGTCGAGGCACTCGAGCGGTGCCGGGGATTCGATGAGAGTTACAACCCGTATGGGTGGGAAGAGGTGGATCTGTCGCTGCGTATCCGGCAGGCTGGCTACACCATCCAGTACGTGCCCCGGGCGATCTGTTGGCACGCGGGTGGTACCCCGGGACGTGGCCGCCGGGTAGCTCGATACGAACGTGGAAAGATCGTCAACTACCTTCGACTGATGCGGCGCCATGCCACAGTGAAGGAATGGCTCACCTTTCTTGCTGTGCTGCCGCTCCGTGCAGCACGGCTGGCCGCAGCGCAGGCCAGGGGTCTCTTCCGAGAAAGCCGACAGCGTACTACGTGATTCTGCTCACCGACCCTGCCCGCAACACCTACCTACCTAGTGAAAGACCTGTGCACCGCGACTGACCTCGCGGACTACTTCCAGAGCCATTGCCGCCAAGGCGCAGCGCATGGCCATGTCCACATTCGTTCCTAACCCATGGCTCCTCGGCACGGTCGCTGCCGGGCTTCTTGCTTGCGGCAAGGACGCCACTCCGCGGGATCAGATCAGCTCATCCGCCACCAACGCGACCTCTGCTTCAGGAACCCAGTCAGCGGCTGCCACCCCTGTCGAGGACGGCGAGTGGCGGATTCCGGCCAAGAACTTCTCCAGCACCCGCTACAGCGGGCTCGACCAGATCAACGCGGGCAATGTTGCCCGCCTGCAACCCGCCTTCAGCTTCTCTACCGGAGTGCTGCGCGGCCACGAGGCGGCACCGATCGTGGCCGGGAATACGATGTTCATCGTCACTCCGCATCCCAACATCCTCTATGCTCTCGATTTGACCCGCGATGGCGCGCTCAAATGGAAGTACGAGCCCGGCACTTCACGCGCCGCGCGGGGAGTCGCCTGCTGTGACGTCGTGAACCGGGGTGCTGCTTATGCGGACGGACGGGTGTTCATCAACACTCTCGACGTTCACACGGCAGCAGTAGACGCCGAGACTGGGAAGGAGTTGTGGAAGGTCAAGCTTGGCGACATCAATCGCGGCGAGTCGATTACGATGGCACCACTCGTCGTGGGTGATAAGGTGTACGTCGGCAATAGTGGCGGCGAGTTCGGCGTGCGAGGCTGGCTTACCGCCCTCGACGCCGCTACCGGGAAGACACTCTGGCGTGCCTACAGTACCGGCCCTGACACCGATGTACTGATCGGCCCGCGGTTCAAGCCGTTCTACGAAGCCGACAGGGTACCCAATCTGGGCGTCTCCACCTGGCCGGCCGATCAATGGCAGATAGGTGGTGGCGCGGTGTGGGGATGGGTGTCCTACGATCCCGAAATGAACGCCATCTTTTAT
>DATFFX010000087.1:0-5835 GCA_035249825.1 Gemmatimonadales bacterium
GCCCCACTCCAGCCACCTCCAGCAGCCGGGTAGGAAACACCAGCAGCCCGAGGATGAGAAACATCCCGACCTGGCTCAGCCAGGCGAGCGCGTCGTGTACCCGGAGCAGGCCTATACGATAGGGGAGCGGTCCGTTGCCCAGTATAAGTCCCGCGAGGTAGACCGCGAGAAACCCGCTTCCCCGGATCAGTGTCGCGGCGCCGAACGCGAACAACGCGAGAGCCAGGGTGACCACTGGATAGAGGCCGCTGGTGGACAGCACGAGGCGGGAAAGCATCAGTCGCCCTCCATAACCCACGCCGATTCCCACCACGCCGCCGACCACGATCTGCAGCAGCACCTCCAGCGGAATCCGCCAGCCCATGGCCGCGCCCGGCGCCAGCAGGTTCGCGGTGAGGACGGTGGTCAGGATGATCGCGGCGGGATCGTTGATGCCGGACTCCACCTCCAGCGTCACTCCGACTCGCCGCTTCAGGTGGAGCCCGCTGCCGCGGAGCACGGAGAAGACCGCTGCGGCGTCGGTGGATGAGACCACCGCACCCACCAGCAGGGCTTCGGGCCAGGCGAGTCCGAGGAGGTGGGCACCCACGGCCGTGAGGCCCGCGATCGCTGCGACACCGACGGTCGCCAGGATCCCTGCCGGGGCCGCTACCCGGCGCAGCGCGCTCAGCGGAGTGTTGAGACCGCCGTCGAACAGAATGAGCGCAAGGGCCAGCGTGCCCACCCGGAAGGCAAAGCCGTAGTCACTGAATTCGATGCCGCCGATTCCATCCGAGCCCGCCAGCATTCCGACGACGAGGAAGAGGAGGGCAATAGGAAAGCCGAAACGCTGGGACGCCCGGCTGAACAGCACACTGATTCCCAGGAGCACACCGCAGGTGGTGAGCAGCAGCGCGGTGGCCTCCGGCTCGTTTACGGACGTCGCTTGGCTGAACAGCATGGCTTCCGTTGGGAGAGTCTCCCGAGGTTACCATGGACGGCAGGCCGGTGCAACGACCTCAGGCTCTCGCCATGATCGCAAGGTCGGGCCATACTTGTCGCATGACGGAGAATCTGGCCGCGGCGCTGGCGCTGATCGGAATCGTGATCCTGGTCGCTTCGCTCCTGTCCGGCGTGATCGAGCGCAGCGGGCTGCCGCAGGCCGGCATCTTCCTGCTGCTCGGCGCGCTCCTCGGACCTGCCGGGCTGGGTCTCATCGACCTGACCCTCGAGTCGCCGACGCTCGGGGTCATTGCGGTGCTCGCGCTGGTGCTGGTGCTGTTCGGTGACGCGATCACCGTCGACACGGGCGAGGTCAGGCGACAGCGCAGGCTTGCACTGCTGGTGCTCGGCCCGGGAACCCTGATCCCCGCCGCGCTCATTGGTCTGGTCGGCTGGTGGCTGCTCGGTCTCACTCCATTCGAGGCCGCTATCCTCGGCGCGGCACTGGCGTCCACTGACCCCGTCCTGCTGCGCGACCTGCTGTGCCGCCCTAGCCTGCCGCCCACCGCGCGGGTGGCGCTCCGGCTGGAGAGCGGAATGAACGACGTCGTCCTGCTGCCGATCGTCGCCCTCGCGATCCTCGTCGTGTTGGCCGGTGGAGTGGTGCGCCCGGCAGAGTTTGGCGAGCACGCGGTGGGCCTTTTCCTGCTGGGGCCTGCGCTCGGCGTCCTGGTCGGCTACATCGCTATCACGCTGTTGGAGAAGGTCCGAAGCCGGTGGGGGGTGAGGCGGGACTACGAGTCGCTCTACGCCCTGGGTATTGCGTTCACTGCATTCGCCGCGGCGGAATCGGTTGACGGTAGCGGTTTCCTGGCGGCGTTCGCCGCGGGAATAGTCGTGGCGGTGATGGATGTGGAGCTGTGCGACTACTTCCTCGACTACGGCCAGGCCACGGCCGAGATGTTTCTGCTGTTCACCTTCGTGGCGTTCGGCGCCTGGCTCATCTGGACCGGCTTCAATGTGGCTGATGCAACGACCCTCCTGTTCGCGTTCCTGGCGCTCGCCGCCCGCACTGTGGTACTGCTCCCGGTACTGGCGCGTGCCGGAATCGCGCCACGCGACCGGCGCCTCATCGCCTGGTTCGGCCCTCGCGGCCTGAGCTCACTGCTTCTCATCCTGTTGCCGGTGTTTGCCGGCATGCCCGGCAGCGTGCGCCTCTTCGAGATCACCTGCCTCGTCGTTCTACTCTCGGTCGTGCTCCACGGTGCCGCCATCGCCTTCTTTCTTCGAAAGGATGCCGGCGCCGGTCCGGAACTGGAGCCCGCTTCTCGCGACACCAGGATCGAGCCGGTCGCCGCCAGTGCAGCGGTGCCGGAGCGCATCACCATAGATGAGATGCGGCAACTCGAGCAGGCCGGTGAGCCCCTCATCCTCGCCGACGTAAGGACTGAACGTACCTACGGACCGGATCCGGTCACTGCTCGGGGCGCCATCCGCCTTCCGCCCGATGACGCGGTGCGCCGAGCTCGCGAGCTGGGGCTCGACCACCACGGAACGGTGGTGCTGTACTGCGCCTGAAAGGATGAAGCCACAAGCGCCCGGGTGGCGCGAGAGCTTCGAACCGCCGGTTGGCCCAAGGCGCGCGCCCTGGTCGGCGGATGGGAGGCCTGGAGGAATCATGGTCTCCCGGTCCAGCCGAAGAGCCTACCCGAAGCCGCGAGCTGGAACGGACCGCCTTAAGCGACGCGAAGGACGCATGCAAGCGTTGGCATAGGCGTTGCCTTCATGCCCGTCCGGAACCGGGCCGGTGCCGTTGCGCACCGGCCCTCCTCAGCCACTAAAGCTGATCCCCCTAATGACTTAAGATCTGTCGATCCGGGGCACTCCCGCTCGATGGCTCAGGAGACGGAGGCTCGACCGATGCGCGTCCTGCAATCCACGAAGCGTTCTGTAACCCTGCTCGCGGCTGTCTGCCTGGTACTCAACGGGTGCGGCGGCGACTCTGGTCCCGAGGTGCCGTTCAATCCGACTGGAACCTCAGAGGACATTCAGGCGGTAAACTCGGCCTTCGCGTCGCCTGTCTTCGCCAGCTTTTCTACCTTCAGCATGCATTTCGACGCCGCCCTGGGAGCGGCGCCCCTGGTCTCCGCCTCCGCTCAGCTGGTCAACTTCCGCCGGGCTACCACTGCCGGAGAGCTTCGCGCTGCCGCGATGCGTAACGCACAACGCGTGGCAGGTCTTGCCCGGACCACCAACGGGAGCTTCAGCGCATCCATCGCAGCGATTCCGGCGGAGGTAGCAGGCAAGACCTACGAATACAGCGGCGGGTCCTACATCGCGACCGATCGGCCGGGCGCCCCCGCCAACGGTGTGCGCTTCCTTATTTACGCAGTGAACCCGCTGACCTTCCAGCCGGTAGAGCCGCTGCAGGAAGTCGGCTACGTACAGCTGACCGACGAAAGCGGGAGCAGCACCCAGGCCGCACGCGTGGTGGTGGTGTCGGGGGAGACCACCTACCTGGACTACACGGTGACTGCAACGGCCACGACCTCGGGCGGACGGATCACAGTGGCGGGCTATGTCTCCGACGGGACCATCCGGGCGAACATCAATCTTCGCTCGACGGTCACCGAATCGGACGGACTCACTCTGCTCTATACGGTGGATGTGCCCCAGCGGGATGTCTCGATCACCCTGACGATGAGCATGACCGGCTTCGATCAGGAGAGCGCGACCATTAATATCGACCTCGGCATGAGCGGGCCCAACGGCAGCGTCTCCATGAGCGGCCAGCTGACCGAGACCGGTGGCACGCTGACCGTGCGGGTCAATGGCGATCAGTTCGCGACGATTGCGTCCAGCGGCGCCAGCGAGCCGACGATCACCGGCGCCGACGGGCAGCCTCTGACCGATGGCGACGTTGATGCCCTGCAAGGCATCTTCGGCGTTACCGGTGAGGCATTTATCGCGTTCGATGCGATGGTGGTACCGGTCGGCACCTTCCTCGCGCCGTCGGAGTAAGCCTTGCAGCAGCTGCACATGAAAAGGCCCGGCCTGGTTGGCCGGGCCTTTTCATCATCACTCCCTGCTCAACTGCCCATCCATCCCTTGCCGCCCACCAGCTCTCGCACCAGATCTTCGCTGGTCCGATCGGCGGCCTCGGCCGCGAAATTGGTCACGAGACGATGACGTAACACTGCGGGCGCCACAGCACGCACATCCTCGAGGTCGGCCATGGGGCGGCCGGCGATCGCCGCACGGGCCTTGGCACCCAGCACCAGGTATTGGGACGCCCGTGGACCCGCACCCCATTCCACGAATTCCTTCACCATTCCCGGGGCTTCGCTGTCGCCGGGGCGAGTCATGCGGGCCAGGTTGACCGCGGCGCGGATGAGGCCACGCGACACGGGAATGCGCCTGACCAGTGCCTGCATCGCCAGCACCGACTCTGCGTCGAGCACCGGATGCAGCGTGGGTTGCGAGCTGCCCGTGGTCTGCTCGACTATGGCCTCCTCCTCCGAGCGGCTGGGATAGCTCACCCGTAGCTCCAGCATGAATCGGTCGAGCTGCGCCTCGGGCAGAGGGTAAGTTCCTTCCTGCTCGATGGGGTTCTGCGTAGCCAGGACGAAAAATGGATCGGGCAGGCGATAGGTCGTGCCAGCCGCGGTTACCTGATGCTCCTGCATCGCCTGGAGCAGGGCTGCCTGGGTCTTTGGCGGAGTACGGTTGATCTCGTCCGCCAGTACGACATTGGCGAAGATGGGTCCCTTCACGAAGCGGAACGCGCGCCGCCCGGTGGTAAGGTCTTCCTCGATGATATCAGTGCCGGTGATGTCGCTCGGCATCAGATCGGGGGTGAACTGCACTCGGTTGAAGGTGAGGTTCAGGGCTTCCGCCACGGTCTGTACCATGAGCGTCTTGGCCAGCCCCGGCACTCCGATGAGCAGTGCATGGCCGCCGGCCAGAATCGACGTGAGGATCCCCTCGACCGTTTCATCCTGACCCACAATGCGCTGGGCAACCTGAGTGCGGAGTCGGCCCACGGCCCCCACCAGCCGTTGGAGCTGCTGAACGTCGTCGGAAGGAGCGGCCTGCGTTGCGGTCATGAGGTCTCGAAGTGGGCTGGGGGCTAGGAGCTATGAGCTATGAGCCAGGAGTCAGGAGCCAGTGGCCAGGGCGTCAGCGAATACTACTCGGTAGTAGCTCATAGCTCATAGCTGCGGCTCACAGCTCACGGCTACCAGCTCCTATTCCGAGCTGTAACTCTGGCCCCTCAAGTAGAGATGTTTTCGCTTGCGAAATTTTTCACAAGCGGATAGGTTAGCGCCCTGAGCAGAGCGAAGGAGCCTGCCCTGAGCATAGCGAAGGGACACGCTGATGCGATACGCCGGACTCGGTGTCCAGATGGCTGTCAGCCTCCTCCTCTTTGTCTGGATCGGGCAGTGGGCTGATCGCAGACTCGGGACCGGAGGCTTGCTGACCGTCCTGGCGGCATTCCTCGGGTTCGGCGGCACGATGTACTGGCTCATTCGCTCGTTGCGGCGCAAAGACGACGGCGAATCGTGAGAGGCCGTATCCTCTATGTGGGCGGCCTGGCTGTTGTTGCGATGGTGGGAACAGTAACTGTCGGGCTGGCGCCGCCGGAGATTCGACCCGAGCTTGCGTCCGGTTTGGGTATCGGCATTCTGGTTCAGGCGCCCCTCGGCTGGTTCACCATACGAAGCGTGGGAACCGAGAGATTCCAGCTGGTGTGGGTCCTTGGCATGGTGATTCGCCTCGCAGTGGTGGCCGCAGCCGCGCTGGTCCTGGTACCGCTGGTAGAGTGGCAGTTGGTTCCGACCCTTGCTGCTCTGCTGGTCACAATACTGGTGCTGTTGTTGGTGGAGGTGCTCACAGTAATGCGGCACAATCCGG
>DATFFX010000088.1:0-4021 GCA_035249825.1 Gemmatimonadales bacterium
ACCTTAGTGCAGGGGGTCTCCCCGGCTCCGCCTGGCCGCAGGGGCTAGCCCTCGGTGGCGCGTCCAGTCGGAGAATGACCCACTCCACGAAACACCCGACGCCGAGCGTGACCAAGACCATCGTCGCCCGGCCACCTACCAGCAGCGCCGCCATGAACAGCGTGCTACTCAGCGAGCCAACCGCGCCGCTCACATCCCGCCGCCACACGCCCACACGCCGATACTGACCGCGAGCGCCAACGCAAGGAACAGTAAGGTCGCGCCCAATTACCGAATCCTCGCGTTACGCTGACGATGTTGGCTTGGCCGTTTGGCCAATACGCCAGAGTCCAATCCCGACAGTGGCCAGCCCGGTCGAGAACAGCAACTTACCCAGCCATCCGCCGGTATCGCCCAGGGCGAAGGCCACCAGCAGCAGTCCACCATTGGTGACGATGAGCCCGCCCTGGCGGGACGCGACCGCACCAATGAACGCGGTGGTCACCAGGGCCATACCAACTCCCCACGTCGTCAGCATGCTCTCCATCGTTATTCTCCGCATCCGAAGGTCTGGTGGTGCCCCATCTCTCCTCCGCACGAGTTCGGTATCCGCACGGTGCGACACCGGGATAGGCATGGGACGGGCCACCGCGCCGGCGGGAGAACCGGACATCACAACGCGGCCTGAGCAAAGGAATTGGCGAGAGGGACGAAGCGGGCGCGCCGAGGAGCAAACTGGACTTTCAGCCGCGAACGGTCGCGGGGCTCACGAGATGTCGTGGAGGACGACCACGCCGTCCACGAGGCCTTGCAGGTACGTGCCTAGATCAGGTTAGGTGGCGCTGCCAGTGTGTAAGTGATCAGAGGCAGCCTCGACGGGGAATTCCCCGAAAAACTCCAGAGATAACTCCAGACAATACTCTTGGCGTAACCCTTGGAGTAACCCTTGAGGTACTCTCTTGAGTAACTCAGGGTACCCTCCAGTGCGAACCTTCGAACTGCCGCTCAAGTTCGCCTGGGGAGCGGAACCAACGGCGAGCGCCAAGGTCTAGAAAGACCGTAGGAAATACCGAGGCAGCGGGCGACACAGGTGAGCTGGTAAAGGTTACCCTGAGCAAGGTTGGGCAGGGCGGCAGAATGGTTACTGACATTTTTCCGAGTTGTCTATATACCCCATGCAGCCGACGGGCCGGAAGGGGCGCAGAGCGCCGCTCGGGCGGCGCCCTCCATGAGCGCTGCCAAGGAAGCGTAGGATTGTGCGGGCGCGGGCACGAGGGCCCGCAGCTGATGCGCAAGTCGTTAGGCGGACGCACGAGCATCTTTAGTAGGATAAGGCACAACTCCCCGTCATTATCGCGAATAAGTGAATGCATCCGGGCCTATTTATCTTTGATTGCGACGGCGCCTTAGCTGACAAACAAACCCGGCGCGAACACGGTCTGATGGAAGTCACCGCCGAGTGACTCATATTCCATTTGTCACCACGGGCGCCTATCCGGTGCGTGCTGGCAATCGCGTCCACCCGCTCATCGATGGCGAGCCTGCATTTCGCCGGGTTTGTGATGCCATTGATCAGGCCCAAGCGCGTGTGTGGGTCGCTGTCACGTTTCTCTGGGCCAGCTTTCAGATGCCCGATGGTCGCGGTTCGTTCTTTGAGGTGCTGACACGAGCGGGCCAGCGCGGAGTCGATGTCCGGGTGCTATTTTGGCGACCCGATGATGCGACCGCACATCTGCGAACTAATGCGTTCTGGGGGTCGCCCGCACATGTCGCGCTGCTGGAGCAGCAGGCGTCGGACATCAGCATTCGCTGGGATCGCGCGCATCCTGGATTCTGTCAACATCAAAAACTCTGGCTCATGGACGTTGGGTTGGAAACGGCCTGTGCGTTTGTCGGTGGCATCAATCTCAATCCCCATTCGGTGGTTGCGCCCGGCCATCGTGGCGCTGAACACAATCACGACATGTATCTCGAAATCAGCGGTTCGGCAGTCACAGACGTCCACCACAACTTCGTGCAACGCTGGAACGAGGCCAGCGAACGGGACGAGGCGGACGGTCGGTGGGGACCCGAGGCTGATCGCGATCTCGCCTTTCCAGACCGGGTAGCGGCGGCATGTGGATCCACCGTCGCCCAAGTGCAACGGACGATCCATCCTGGCCGCTACGCCAGCACCTACCCCACTCCCGGCGGGGCTCCATTTGCCATCGCCGCCGGTGAGTTCTCCAATCGCGACCAGTACGTCCACGCCATCCGCGCTGCCCGTGAGTATATCTATCTTGAGAACCAAGCCATCAGCGTGCGGCCAATCCTTGAAGAGCTTGTAGCCGCGGTGAACCGGGGCGTGGCGGTCGTCCTAGTGGTGCCGACAGTTGCCAGCAGCATCGACGCACCTATGGATCGCCACGCCGAGCGGTTCTGTGACGAACGCCGCATGCTGGCGCGCACGTCGCATTTCACTCTAGCAGGACTGGCTGGACCAGATGCCAGTGGCGCACGCCAGCTCGTTCACGTGCATGCCAAACTTATGATCATTGATGATGTCTGGGCGACGGTCGGCTCCTGCAACCTCCACCGATACTCCATGTATGGCAACAGTGAGCTCAACATCGCCTTCGCCGATGCGGTGACCGTGCGCGCATTACGCTGCGAACTCCTAGCGGAGCATCTCGAGCAGGACACATCGGCGCTGGATGGCAGATCGGCGCTCCGTGTGTTTCGAACCGTAGCTCAGCAGAATGCGGGTCGCCGGGACCGTGAAGATCCCGACTGGAAAGGAATTGCCTGCGCGATGGATCCACGTCAATGGTGGGCAAGCTGAACGGTGCGATCGTCCGCCGGTCAATGACAAGGAAGAGAGCACTGATATCCCGAATGGCGCCGCCTAACCCGCGCATGCAGCCGACAGTCGAGGTGGGCCGCCACTCCGCCCGGGCGCCGGCCTCCTCGTGGCCAAGCAGTGGAAGCGTAGGTTTGTGCGGGCGGTGAGTAGAGGGCCTGCAGCTGATGCGCCAGTCGTTAGACGGCCCGCACGAGCATCACAGGTGTGGTGAGCTAATGAATGATGATACGAGTATTGCAGCAGAGCTTCGACGAATGGCGGACGAGCTCTTCATCACAACCGACCTGAAGGACTGGACCGCCGCCCGAGCCCTCTTCGTCGATGGTCCCATTGAGGTGGATATGAGTTCCCTTGCTGGTGGGGCCGCAATCCAGATTACAGCTGATCAACTGATGGACGGATTCCGAGCGGGGCTCCATGCAGGGAAAGTCAGCCATCACCTTGCGACCAACTACCGGGTTCGGATCGATGGAGACCGCGCCGAATTGTGGGCGCACGGGTATGCCTGGAACCTGGTACCGTCACTTCCCCCTGGAACCGGTCTATGGGAAACGTGGGGCACGTACCGATTGACTTACCGGCGGGGAGCAGAGGGCTGGCGACTCGACGGGTTTCGGTACTTCTCCAAGCTGACGCGTGGCAACGAGGCAGTTCGGACCCATACACCCTGAGCCGGCCATGTCGCGGGCTGCATCCAGGAACTGGAAGTCAGATGCGCCGAGTCCTCTATCGCGTTGCCGAGAGTCTTGACGGGTACATCGCTGGGCCTCGTGGCGAGGTGGATTGGATCGTGCACGATCCCGCGGTGGACTTCACGAAGGTCTACGAGCAGGTCGACACCGTGCTCCTGGGCCGACGCACCTATGAGCTCACCCGCCAACCGGGGGCGCCCCCCTGGCCGCAGGGTTGGCAGATCCTGGTCTTCTCCCGGACCCTGGCACCGAAGGAACACCCAGGCGTCACGGTTGTGAGGGCCGAGGCGGGTCGACGCGTCGCTGCTCTCCGCGCTGCGCCCGGGCGGGATATCTGGCTTTTCGGCGGTGGCAGTCTGTTCCGGAGCCTGCTTGGGGCTAAGCAGGTGGACCTCGTCGAGGTGCTCGTCGTGCCGGTTCTGCTGGGGGGCGGCATCCCTCTCTTGGAGGCAGGAGCACCGCTGACACGACTCGCACTCGAGCATGTGGAAAGGTTTCCAAGCGGGTT
>DATFFX010000089.1:0-2932 GCA_035249825.1 Gemmatimonadales bacterium
CGCAGGGGCAGAAGCAGGCCGAGCCGGGCCGTATTCTGTCGTTCTTCAGCCCCAAGGGTGGAGGCGGCTCTACGACGCTGGCCTCCAATCTTGCCATCCTGATCCACCGCACGACCAAGAAGAAAACCCTGTTGGTGGACCTGGATCTCGAGCTGGGCGAGAGCGCGCTCGTTCTCGGGGTCCAGCCCCGGTTCAGCTTCGTGGACTTCGTGGAGAACTTCCGGCGAATGGATGCCAGCCTGCTGGCTTCCTACATGGAGCACCACCCCTCTGGGATACATCTCCTGTCGGCTCCGTCTCAGCCCGAGAAGGCCGAGTCGGTCACTGCGGAACATATACGCCGCATCCTGGCATTCCTGCGCCAGCACTATGATTACATCATCGTGGACACGCCGCGCTCCTTTGCGCCGTCTACCCTGGCCATTTTCGAGCAGGCGGACCTCGTCTTTATAGTGAGCACCGCCGATCTGCCGTCATTGCGAAATATCCAGCGAGGTATCCCCTTGCTCAAAAAGGTGCTGACCAAGGGCGAGGAGCAGGTGCGTCTGGTCCTCAACCGGTTCGATCCGGATGACAGCATCACCGTCGCCGACGTCGAGAAGAGTCTGGGTCTCCGGGTCTTCTGGAAGATCAGCAACGATTACGAGGCAGTAATGGGATCGGTCAACGCCGGGAAGCCGATCGTGCTCAACGGTGGGTCGCCCTACACCCGGGACCTTGGGGGCTTGGCGGCCGCAGTCACAGGAGTACGCGAACAAGCCGCACCACGTTCCCTCACCCGAATGCTGACGGCGCCGTTCAAGGGAATGGCCGGCCGCCTGGGCAAACGGCGCGAAGGAGGAAAGAAGTAAATGTCCGATGCCAAACTTCCGGTGACTCCCTTGAACGGCGGCAACGGTGCGAAGCCGCCGCTTCCATGGGAAAGCGCCCGGACTAACCCCAACTTCGCCCCCATTAGCACGGCTGAAGGCAATCCGGCTGACGATAGTCACGGAGTGCACGCCCTTCAGCAGGTCAAAGGCAAGGTACACCGGAAGCTGCTGGAGCGGCTCAATCTCTCGAACCTCGACCGGCTCGAGCGGCAGCAGGTGGCCGACGCGGTTCGCAAGGTGGTACAGGACCTCATCACCCAGGAATCCGTCCCGCTCAACTTCGAGGAGCGGGACGCGATCGTGGTGCAGGTCCTGGACGAGATCTTCGGCCTCGGTCCTCTGGAGCCGCTGATCAAGGACCCGGAGGTCTCAGACATTCTGGTCAACACCTACAAGCAAGTCTACATCGAGCGGCACGGGAAGCTGGAGCGGACCGAGGTCATGTTCCAGGACGACCGCCACCTGCTCCAGATCATTGACCGGATCGTGTCCGCGGTGGGCCGGCGGATCGATGACTCCTCGCCTATGGTGGATGCCCGACTGCCCGACGGCTCGCGCGTGAACGCCATCATCAAGCCGCTCGCCCTGGATGGGCCTCACCTCTCGATTCGTAAGTTCAAGCGGGATGCGCTGTCTGGTGAAGATCTCCTGCGTACCGAGAGCCTCACCGACGAGATGCTCACGCTCCTCAAGGCAATCGTCAAGGCCCGCCTCAATGTGCTGATCTCCGGTGGAACTGGCGCGGGCAAGACCACGCTGCTCAACATCCTGTCCTCGTTCATTCCGGTGACCGAGCGGATCGTCACCATCGAGGACTCCGCCGAGCTCCAGCTCAAGCAGCCCCATGTGGTGCGGCTGGAGACCCGTCCGGCCAACATCGAGGGCCACGGAGAGGTCGCCCAACGGGTGCTGCTCATCAACGCCCTGCGTATGCGGCCCGACCGGATCATCATGGGTGAGTGTCGCGGTTCCGAGGCGATCGACATGCTCCAGGCGATGAATACTGGCCACGACGGGTCGCTGACCACCCTGCACGCCAACACGCCCCGGGACGCACTGAGCCGCCTGGAGACGATGATCTCGATGGCCAACCTGGAGCTGCCCGAGCGTGCGATGCGGCAGCAGATCGCCAGCGCCATCAACGTGGTGGTGCAGGTCAGCCGACTTTCGGACGGCACTCGCAAGCTGATGCAGGTGTCGGAGATCGTGGGGATGGAGGGGGATATCATCACCATGCAGGACATCTTCGTCTACGAGCGCGAGGGTGTGGCAGAGAACGACAAGGTGCTGGGCCGCTTCCGCGCGACCGGCATCCGGCCGCGCTTCTCCGACCGGCTCAAGAGCTACGGCATCGATCTATCCTCGCTGTTGTTCAGCAATCCCCTTCCCACAGAGCCTGCACGGGGAGTGCCGTCTCGATGGTAGGGCTTCCCAGCAGCATCTGGGTACCGGCACTCATAGCCTTCCTCGCGGTCGCACTCGGCACCGTATCGCTGGTGATCCTGTGGGAATGGTTCCAGGAGCAGCAGCGTAAGCGCCAGATGGTGGATCAGCTTCGCTCGCTGGCCAACGAGCCGATCGATGCCCCAACCGGCGGGTCAACGGTTTTTCGCTCGGCTGTTCTCGAGTCCTCCTGGCTCCGGCCGATCATCTCGCGAGTCCCCCAGCTTCGTGATGCTGGATTCATCCTCCAGCAGGCCGGGGTGTCGTGGACCCTTCAGACTCTCTTTCTTCTGTCGATCGGGCTGGCGGTTGCAATCGGGAGCATGACGCTTATTCTGAGCCGCTCGATCCCTGTCGCGGTTATCGCGACCGCGATCGGTGGAATGCTGCCGACGATGTACGTACGGCGGCGGCGCACCAAGCGTATGAACGCGTTCGAGGAGCTGCTTCCCGAAGCGATCGATCTGGTTGGCCGCGCGCTTCGGGCAGGCCACCCGCTCACCGCCGGGTTCAAGATGGCCGCAGATGATGGGCCAGAGCCGGTTGCCGGAGAGTTCCGCCGGGTGTTCGAGGAGCAGCGGTTTGGGCTTCCGATCCAGGATTCGCTGCTCGGCATG
>DATFFX010000090.1:0-14766 GCA_035249825.1 Gemmatimonadales bacterium
CAGGAACGAAGCGCTGGCCCGCCGGGCCGGCGCCCAGGAATCCTCGTGCCCCGAATGCTGCACCAGGCGCACCACATTGATGCCCCAGCTTTGCTCCCGCTTTGGTTGAAAGCGAAGGCTCTTGAATGGGATGCGTACTTCGACCTCATATCCAGTTTCCGTCAGCCGCCCTTTGGAGTGGAACACGAAGTCAGGGCTCAGGTCGGCTGCTTCCCGCTTCACTACGGCGTTGTTGAAGCCGTTGCCGCTGGTAGCCCCGGTCTCGACCAATGCTCCATCGGACTGCACGCCGAAGGGATTCACCGCAAAGACCGAGGCCTGCCTTCCGTCGTTGAAGGTGCTGAGGAGGATCTGCACGTGGTCGTCGGAAGCAATCCGGTCGCGGTCGGCGAGAGTGGCATGCACCGACCCATGAGCTTCAAAAGCGCGAATGCCGAAGTGGATCGCGCTGGGCGAGTACCAGACGAGCACTTCCGTCGAATCCGCCGCAGGGACACCATCAGCCGGCGAAAACTGAGAAAAGCCGGTAAGCATGGCGGCGTTGCCCCAGACCGGCTCGTCGAGATTGCCGTCGATGACTGCGTCGAGCTCGATTCGCGGAAGGCTGACCAGCAGCTTCCCTGCCCGGCCGTCGTAGGTGGTCGGAGGGTCGCGGAGAACGGGAGCAAGGAACAGGAGCAGGGCAAGAAGCATGGCTTCTAAATGGTACGTCCGCGGCCCGTTACTGGTTTCGCCGCGTGATTGCCAAACGGCGGTTGTTCAGCCACTGATGTCCAGCCACCAGAACGGGTCGAGCGAGCCGCTTATATTCCAGCAGCCCTGATTCCAGGGCTGATATCCAATATTGAAGGGGGACCAATGCTGCATCGAGTTTCAGCTGTTCTGGGGCTGGTGACACTGGCTTCGACCGGCGTCGCCACTGCTCAGAACGCGGCCACCGTCGGCGAGCCGACGTCGAGCGGACGGCCATTGAGCGAGTGGATAGCCGACCTGAAAGCGCTGGCGCCTCAGACCCGAAACGCCGCGGCGTACGAGATCGCCGGGATGGGTCCCTTGGCTGCTCCGGCCGTTCCAGCTCTGATCGAAGCGCTCGAGGACGAGGCCGCGGCAGTGCGGTTCCCGGTCACGATCGCCTTGATGGAGATCGGTCCGGCAGCCAAGGCCGCGGTGCCGCGGCTCCGAGCCATGATGGACGAAGAGATCAACGATGAGATCGCTGCCTCGGCGCGGAGAGCGCTGAAACGCATCGACGCCGGCGCGGTTCCCGCACCCTGACTACGACAGCCGTCTCAGGGTGGGCACGAGAAGAGCAAGCACAGACCCGGCGAACAGGCAGGACGCAACGAAGATCAGAAAAAAGTCGGCCTGGCCGCCCAGAATCGTGAAGACCTCACCCCGTTCGACGCGCTGTACCATTCCGGCCAGGTAGCCACCCGCCAGGCTCGCGAAGAAGTTCGCGGTCAGCCAGGTTCCCATCAGCATGGATGCGAAACGAACCGGTGCGGTCTGGCTGACGAACGAAATCCCCACCGGCAGGAAGCACAACTCTCCACAGCTGAAGATGAAATAGAAGGCCACCAGAAACCACGGGCTGACCAGCATGCCGCCGTCGCTCTGTGCCGCCCCAACCACCATGACGACATAGGCAGCACCGAGCAGCATCAAACCCAGTGCCATCTTGGCTGGCGTGCTCGGCCCGCGTGATCCCATTCTTCGCCAGATGCCGGCAACCAGCGGTGCCAACAGCAAGATGAACAGTGGATTGATAGCCTGAAACCAGGCTGCGGGAATTTCACCTCCTGGAAGCAGGGCGGCCGACCAGCCACCGAGCACCCGGTCAGTTCGCTGAGCGGCAAAGACGTTCAGCGATGAGCCCACCTGCTCGAAGGCAAGCCAGAAGAAGGCAACGAATATGGTGACGACCACGACCGCCAGGACGCGGCGCCGCTCTCCCGGCGTAAGGGAGTCACGCGGTGCGGTGGTGGCCCAACTTCTCACTGGTGGAGGGCCCAGGCCGCGCAGCGAGGAACGCCTCCTCCACAGGTAAAACATGAGGCCTATCAGCATTGCGCTTCCGGCTGCGCCGAAGCCGTAGGACCAGCCATAACGTGGGTGGGCGGCCAGCCAGGCACAGACCAGGGGGCCGAGCAGCGCGCCGACGTTGATCGCCATGTAGTAGAGCGTGAACCCGGAATCACGCCGAACATCGCCCGGCTGATAGAGCTGGCCAACCATCGTATAGCCGTTGGGTTTGAAGAATCCGGTCCCGAGAATCACCAGTGCCAGCCCGGCATAGGAAGGCCAGGTGTGCCCAAGTGTCAGGCTGAAGTACCCTAGAGTGAGGAGGAGGCCGCCAATGGCCAGGGAGCGGCCTGTCCCCAGGTAGCGGTCCGCCAGCCAGCCGCCCAACACGGGAGTCAGGTAAACCAGCCCGGTGAACCACCCATACAACCGGCTGGCGCTCTCCTGGGTCCAACCGAGCCCGCCGCTGGTGGTGTCGATCAGATAAAGAATGAGGAGCCCCCGCGTTCCGTAGTACGCGAAGCGCTCCCACATCTCGGTGAAGAAGAGCGCCGCAAGCCCGGTTGGCTGGCGGGTGGCTATCGGGGGACCTCGGCCTCCACCAACGAGCGCAGCAAGGCTCTCACTGCTGTAACGCCCTCCAGGCGGAAGCGAGCGCGGGTGGGTCCAGGTCCCACGCGGGCGGTGATACCCTCGGCGGGAACGGCAGCGAACAGATCTTCATCGGTGCGGTCATCGCCAATGGCGAGCAGGGTCGTGGTGGCCAGCCGCTCTGGTGATAGCGGTGGAACGATCCGGCCCTTGTTGACTCCGTAAGGTCGGATCTCGAGTACCTTGTGGCCGGCCAGGATCTCCACCGGTTGATTGCTCAAGAGCTGGGTCAGGTGCAGTCGTAACTCATTCGCTCGCCGGGCCCCGGCTTCCTGGTCGGCCATACGATAGTGCCAGGCCAGTGCGACCGACTTTACCTCGATCAGGGAACCGGGAGTGCGGGCGGTGATGTCGCGAAGGATCGCCAGCGCCGCCTCCCGCCATTCGCCGGTTATCTCGGCCGCGGGCACCCATGTATCGGAGCCGAGTGGCCGGGACCAAAACCCATGTTCCGCATGCAGCACCACCGGGAGCTCGCCGAGCCAATGCTCCAGGGCGTCGCGGCCCCGCCCACTGACTACGTGTAGCTCGGTGTTGGGCCGCTTCGCCAGCTCCTCGAGCTGCTCCAACAGCGCGGGATCAGGCCGGGCCAGCTCCGGGGTAGGCGTGTACGGGACCAGTGTCCCGTCATAGTCCAGCAGAACCAGCAGGTCCTCCGCCACCTGTAAGCGCGAAAGCAACGCCTGGCGGGCTTCGGCAAATCCGGCTGGAGCTGGCGGTGATGCCGCAGAGCAGCGGGTTATGGTCTCGAGCTGTTCCAGAAAAGTCGATGCCCAGCGGTGTACGTCGTAGGTCTCGACTCGCACGCGTAAGGGCGCCAATCGGGTCCGCCGCTCCTTGGGTCCCATCATGAGCGCCCTGTACGCGCTCTCTGCCATGCCATCCACGTCATAGGGGTTCACCTGGATCGCCTCGGGCAACTCCCACGATGCCCCCGCGAACTCGCTCAGCACCAGAACTCCGTCTCCATCGGTACGGGAGGCGATGAACTCCTTGGCCACCAGGTTCATCCCGTCACGCAGCGGCGTAACCAGCATTACGTCCGCCGCCCGGTAGAGTGCCACCAACTCCTGCTCGGAGAGAGAGCGGAAGATGTAGTGTACCGGCACCCAGCGTGGGGTGCCGAAATCGCCGTTGATCCGACCAACCAGACTATCCACCAGGGTACGGAACTCCTGGTACGCCTCGACGCCGGTGCGGGAGGGTACCGCCACCTGGACCAGCCGAACCCGCTCCCGCAGCTCGGGATGCGTCTGAAGCATCTTCTCGTACGAGAGCAGCCGCCGGGGAATTCCCTTGGTATAGTCGAGGCGATCCACCCCGACGATCAGCCGAACACTGTGATCCCCTCGGAGCGCCTGCGCCTCCGCCTGGACCACGGGGTCTTCCGCCAACCCGGCGAAGAACGCAGCGTCGATGCCCATCGGGAACACGCCCAGCCGTACTTCACGGTTGGTGAGCTGGACCTTGTCGATCTCGACGGTGAGCCCGAGTTGGGTAAGCGAAGCGGCAAAGTGCCGGAGATACGAGGGTGTGTGGAACCCGACGAGATCGGCACCGAGGAGCCCCCGGAGCAGGCGGTCGCGCTCCGGGAGGGTACGGAAGAGCTCCTCGGAGGGAAACGGGATATGGAGGAAGAAACCGATCCTCGCATCCGGCAGGCGCTTGCGCAGCAGGTCCGGCAGAAGGAGAAGCTGATAATCGTGAACCCAGATGAGATCGCCAGGCTGGTAGTGCTGAGCAACGATGTCGGCGAACCGCTCGTTTACTTCGACGTAGGCGTCCCAGTCACGGACGTGGAGCGGCACCTGATCGAGCAAGTAATGAAAGAGGGGCCAGAGGACACCATTGGAGAACCCCTCGTAGTAGTGGGTCACCTGGTCCGAGCTCAGGGGAACGGCCACGAGACGCATGGCCTCGAGCTGTTCCTCCAGCTGGGATTGCTGGGTGGCGGTAAGCCCATCCGGGGCGCCGGACCAGCCGATCCAGAGGCCACCCGATTGCTCGTGCGGTCGAAGGAGCCCGGTGGCCAGGCCCCCGGCGCTCCGCTGGACCTCTACGCCGGCTTCACTGGCTTTGACCGTAATGGGCAGGCGATTGGCCACGATGAGGACGCGGTGCATGCATCTAAGCTACCTGGATTTGCGGGCGTTCGGAGGGGTTGCTTGAGGGTCGAGGGGTCAAGGGGTCGAGGCGCTAGGCTCGAGGTTCGAAGGTCCAGGGCTCAGACCAGCTTGGAGAGCTCATAACTGGTCCTAAGGGGGTCTAGCCCCTAGACTCTGGACTTTGAACCCCTCGACCTTAGACCCTTGACCCTCGACCTAGACCTTCGACGGGTTACAAGACAAGGGCCAGAATGCGGTTCACCAGCCCGGACTCAGGTCTGGGCCCCACACCAGCGAGGGTATAGCCGACATGCGAGTCCGGCGGCTGGCTCTGATGTATAGGCAGCGCAGGACACCTTGATCCGGCTACTTGCTAGCGTTCCCCGTCAATCCGAGGCAAATTCTAGCCCTACCCACCTGGTAATCGTCGTGACCGCAAACTCACCTTTGGCCGAAGCCCTCCACGACCGCTACATGCTCAAGCGCGAGCTTGGCCGGGGCGGCATGGCAACAGTCTACCTCGCCCATGACCGTAAGCACGATCGTTCCGTAGCTCTGAAGATTCTCCATCCAGAGCTCGCGGCAACGCTCGGCCCCGAGCGCTTCCTACGGGAGATAAAGCTGACCGCCCGTCTCGACCACCCTCACATCCTGCCGGTGCTGGATTCCGGTGAGGCCGTTGGGCAGCTCTGGTATACGATGCCGTATGTGGAGGGGGAGAGCCTCCGCAACCGGATGATGCGGGAAACGCAGCTGCCGGTCGATGACGCGCTGAGGATTGCACGGGAGGTAGCCGATGCTCTCGACTACGCGCACCGGCGCCAAGTAGTCCACCGCGACATCAAACCTGAGAATATCCTGCTATCTGATGGCCATGCACGGGTCGCGGACTTCGGCGTGGCCCGTGCCCTCGAGGCCGCCGGTGGAGAAGAGCTCACCGGGACGGGGCTGGCGGTCGGTACGCCCACCTACATGAGTCCCGAGCAGGCGAGTGGGGGCAAGATCGACGGCCGGAGCGATCTCTATGCGTTGGGCTGCGTGATCTACGAGATGCTGGCTGGGGAGCCGCCGTACACGGGCCCGACGCCGCAGGCGGTGATCGCCCGGCGCTTTACCGAGACACCGCGCCCCCTGGGTGCAACGCGGGAGCGGCTGCCTACAGGACTGGAGCAGATGGTAGGAAAGGCCCTCGCTCGCGCGCCCGCCGACCGATTCCAGACAGCCGCCGAGTTTGCACAGGCACTCGCCGTAACCTCGGCACATGCTTCCGAAGCCCAGCGAGTGATCCGGCCTCAAGCCGCCGCTCATCGGCGAATCCTACTCCCCACGGCCCTGCTATTGCTCGCTGCTGTGATGTATTCCGTGGCCCGGCGCATGGCGGGGCCGACCACAATTGAGCCGGCCCCAACCACGAGGTACGCCTCCGTTGCCGTACTCCCCTTCCGGAACCTCAGCCCGGACTCCCTTGACGAGTACCTAAGCGATGGAATGACCGAGGATCTCATCAATACCATGGGTCGCGTGCCCGAACTCCGCGTCGCAGCACGGACATCCGCTTTCACGTTCAAGGGGAAGGCTGAAGACATCCGCCAGGTCGGTGCCCGGCTCAATGTCGGTGCTGTGGTGGAAGGAAGCTTCCGTAAGTTGGGCGACACGATCCGAATCACCGCCCAACTGGTCAACGTCGCCGACGGCTACCAGCTGTGGTCGGGACGCTACGAGCGACCCTCGGCGGGCCTTCTGGCGATCGAGGATGAGCTCTCCCGCTCAATTGTTCGTGCACTAAGCCCGCAGGCCGAGAGCGCGCTCAGCACCTCACAGGCCGCTAGACTCACGGACAGCCCCGAGGCGCACAAGCTGTACCTCAAAGGGCGGTATCACGTGGGGAAGTTTACGGAGGAGGATGAGCGCACTGCCATCAGGTACTTCGATCAGGCGACTGGGCTGGACCCCACGTTCGCCTTGGCATACAGTGGCCTGGCAGATGCGTACGGTCTGCTCTACTCCGCGTTCCTGCCCCCCGCCGAGGGGATGCCGAAAGCCAAAGCGGCGGCGCAGCGGGCGCTCGAGCTCGATCCATCCTTAGCGGAGGCCCACGCCTCGCTCGGGAACATCCTAATGTGGTACGACTGGGATTGGCCAGCTGCCGAGCAGTCATTCCAGCGCTCGATCGAGTCCAACCCGAGTTACGCCACAGCGCGCCACTACTACGGCCAGCTATTGGTGTTCTTCGGCCGGTTCGAGGAGGCCGGAGCCCAGCTCAACCAAGCCAGGCAACTCGACCCCTTGTCCCTCAACATTGAGGTCACGGCCGTGTGGCCTCTGTTCTACGGGCGACGATACAATGAGGCCATCGACGCGCTCCGGAAAACGGTCGCGGCCGATTCCAGCTTTCTCGGCGCGCAATTCCTGCTCGCTGCGACCTACATTGCAAAGACGGAGTACAGGGCTGCCGAGGGTCGTTTGAAGCTCGTGCGGTCGCTCATGGGAGACCACCCGGATGTGCTCGGACGACTGGCATACCTGTACGGCGTCTCCGGACAGCGCAAACAGGCCTATGCTATGGTGGACAGCTTGCAGGCGCGCTACTACAAGGGTGGGGCCGACGAGGCTTACGCGCTGGGAGTCGCCTACACCGGGCTTGGTGAGAGTGAGAGGGCGCTCGACTGGCTGGAGACAGCTTACGCGGAGCGCTCCACTTGGATGAACGTCGCCAAGGTCCATCCCGAGCTCGATCCAGTGCGTAGTGAGCCCAGGTTCCGAACGCTCCTGGAGAAGCTACGGCTCGATTGATCAGCATCCCGTTGCAGCACCCTGGCACCGAGACCCCTTGCTCGGCCTTTGTACTCCCTATGCGTTGACAGTACCGGATTAAGCATCAGGAAGGGCTGGTTGCTTTAGACTGAGCTTCGGTACCAACTTATCCGCTCGCCGCAAGGGATCGGCCCTTGTCTTATGACCCCCTAGACCTGTGACCTCCTCAACGAGGCCACGCCTGGTTGCTGCGATCAATGTCCGGAAAGTCCTTCTCCGGATCGATCTCTATGGTCCTGACCGCCGGCTCTCGCGCCACACGGACCGTTCTGCGTTGCTCTCCGCCGAGCCAGACTGTGGCGGGAATGGTGAGCGAGTCAGCCCGCTCCCCGGTGCGATTGACCACTAGGTGCACCGGCATCAATGCCCGCCCCCGATTCTCTACCACCACTTCCAGCGAGTCCCCCGCGGGTACCACGGTGTCGATCGCCTGGTCCAGCTTCCAGGTCTCGAAGAGCCATGTCCGCCAGAACCAGGAGAGATCCTTCCCCGAAACGTCCTCGAAGGTGTTGAAGAGATCATCCGGCGCGGGATGCTTGTACAGCCAGCGCCGGGCGTACTCCTTGAATGCCTTGTTGAACGTTTCCTCCCCCAGCACACCCCTGAGAGCGACCAGGATCGTTGCCGGCTTATAGTAGCTCGCCACGCCGTACGAGCTGTAACTCGGATAGCGGTCGCCGTGTCGCATCAGCTCGACCTCTCCGCCGCTGCCTTCCGCAAAACTCAGATAGTTTCTTCGGTTGCGCTCCTCGTCGTCGAAGCCCTTGAAGAAGTCGGCCATGGCCTGCGATTGATTGAACTGGGTAAGCCCCTCGTCCATCCAGGCGTGGCGCTTCTCGTCCGATCCGACCAGCATGGGAAACCACATGTGACCGATCTCGTGCGTGGTGACCTCATACAGTCCGAGTGTGTCCCACTGGCCGCCGATGCAGGTCATCATCGGGTATTCCATCCCGCCGCACGAAGTGGGGCCATCTACCGCTGTCATGTGGGGGTAGGGATAGGGCAGGAGGTACCGAGAGAAGAATTCCACCGAGTGGCGGCTGTAGCGGGCGCTCTGGTCCCAATGACTGGCCCGCAGCTCGGGACGGTAGAACGCGTGGATGGCAGTCGTATCCGGCTGCCCATCACCGTCCACGTCCCCCACTTCGGCATTGGTAGCATCCCAAAGGTATTTGGAGGATGTAGCCCATGATACGTCGCGCACGCTGTCGGCCCGGAATCGCCAGGTGAGCCTGCCGTTGGTACCGGCGGCGGTTGACGTGGCCGGGGAACGGTCCGCCTCGGTTACGACCCGAACTATGCCTGCCCCGCGGCCAGCGGAGTCCAGGCGGGCGCGGGTCTGTGGCGAAAGGACATCGGCGGGATTTGTCAGCCTCCCGGTGGCAGTAACCAGCCAGCCCTCCGGCAGTGTGAGCGTAATATCGTAGTTGCCGTAGCCCATGTAGAACTCGGCGTTGCCCAGGTATTGGTCGATCTGCCAGCCGGTCAGGTCATCGTACACCGCCATTTGCGGGTACCAGTAGTTGATGTAGTACGCCTCACCGTCCTGGCCCCCGCGGGGCGCGCCATCGGGTGGTACCCGGAGCCGCCAGTTGATCTCCATGCTGAGCGAGGCTCCGGAAGAGAGCGGGCGCGGCAGCCTGACGCGCATGACTGTCCCATCAACTTCATACCCCACAGCCGCTTCCTCTTCGATGGCCTTCAGTTGCTGACCCTGCGCCACCACACTGGTCAACTCCACGCCTTCGACTGACCAGGGCACATCGGTGTTATGCCGCGCTCCCGGGGCGAAGATATTGTGAAGCAGGTGAACGTAGACCTCATTGAGCGTGTCGGGGGATCGGTTGTGATAGGTGAGCGTACCCCGGCCCGTTAGCCGCTTGGAGATCGGGTTCAGTTCGGCCTCGAGGCGATAGTCGGTCCACTGCTGCCAGTAGCGGGGGCCTGGGGCACCGTTGCGAGCGCGAGTCCCCTGAGTGATCGCACGTTCGAAGGCCTCGCTTGCGGGGATTTCGATCGTCCCGGCGGTGCTGCCGGCCGTGGCCGGTGAAGCAGTAGTGACCGGGGGAGCGCTGGTGCCGCCGCCGCAGGCAGAAGTCGCCGCAATGAGAAGGAGGCCGGTCAAAGCGTTCCGGCAGCTGTGTGAACTGCTATCCATCGGCTTCTCCAACTGTCAGAGTCTGGGTTTCTGTCCGGCGGGATGATGCCAGTAACGGGAATGTGAGGCAAGGGAGCGCTGGGAGGATCAGGGACTTTCAGATTTTGGCTTCCGCTCCCACAGTACGTTCACGATGAGCCATCGCCCGTCTACCCGTGCCAACTGCATATAATCGATCCAGTCGGCCATGACTGCCTTTGCGCTCGCAGCATTGCCGAAGATATCGAGGATAGTGACGTCCTTCTGCTGCCGTTCCTTTGGAGTTTCCTTGCCGTAACCGCGTCGAGTGCTGTTCACCAGCACCGACGCTCCCATCCCTTGTACCATCGTTCTCCCGGTCGCAGTATCGCGCACCACAATCCGCTTGACCAACTCCGGGTGCAGGGCTCGCGCCATTCGCTCCGCGTTGCCCTCATACCACCCTTCGGCATAGTCCAGCGCAGTGGCCCGGATCGCGGCTGAATCTGAGGACGACTGACCCATCGCAGTGCCCGAGACGACAACAGAGAGCAGCAGGAGTGCACAGCGAAACGATCTCATTTGCGGGGCCTGAGTTGGAGTGTCTTTGATACCAGGGCCGTCCACCCGTACGGCGCCCGTATCCTTGGCGTTTCAGGTCCGCCGGGTGAGCATCGTCACATCCGACACCTGCTTCCTTAAAACATCATCGCGCAGGCACAGTTCCACTCGCGCGAATGCATCCAGGAGGATCCAGTGGCGACCAAAAATAAGAAGAAAGCCGGGCGTTGGACCGGCACCGGTAAGGCTGGCGATGCCCAGGCCGGCCGCTCCAAAGCGGAGTCCGACCGAAAGCTACAGCAGCAAGCCGAGGCCCGGCGCAAACGCCGGCCACAATCCAGGAAAGAAGGAGCAGTCCAGGCCGGCGAGCATCGATACCCTGAGAACCCCCTGCCCCCGCAGCACCTCCAAAAGCCCGGGATGGAGAGTCAGTTGGAGCCACGCCCGCAGTACCAGGCGCCAGGCTATCGTGGTTCCGGCAAGCTCGAGGACAAGGTGGCCTTGATCACCGGAGGCGACTCGGGAATCGGGAGGGCGGTGGCCGTTCTGTACGCACGCGAAGGGGCCGATGTGGCGATTGTCTACTTGAGTGAAGACGAAGATGCGGAGGAGACCCAGGCCGCGGTTGAGGAGGAAGGGCGGCGTGCCCTTCTCATTCCCGGAGATGTTACCGAGCCGGCGTTCTGCCGAGACGCCGTAGAGGAGACCGTGCGCGAATTCGGCCGGCTCGACATTCTGGTGAATAACGCAGCCTTCCAGGAACATGCCGCTTCTCTCGAGGACATCAGCGAGGAACAGCTGGACCGGACATTCAAGACCAACATCTACGGCTATTTCCACATGACGAAGGCTGCCCTGCCGCACCTCAAGGAGGGAAGCGCGATCGTAAACAGCGGATCGGTGACCGGGATAGAAGGGAGCAAGGAGCTGCTCGACTATTCTGCCACCAAGGGAGCCATTCACGCGTTCACCAAGTCCCTGGCGCAGAATCTCATCCAGAAGGGGATCCGGGTGAACTGCGTCGCCCCCGGGCCGGTCTGGACTCCGCTCAATCCTGCGGACGTGGATGCGGACAAGGTCACCAAATTCGGAGCAGATGTGCCAATGAAGCGGCCCGCCCAGCCCGAGGAGGTTGCGCCGGCGTATGTGTTCCTGGCCGCGCCCTCGTGCTCGAGCTATATCAGCGGCGAGATCCTGCCGGTCCTGGGAGGGAATACCGCCGGCTAGCACGAGTGAAGCGCGACGGAACTACCCGCATAGGCATCCAGTATCCGATCAGAGCGATTCGCTCTTTATTGGCTAACTCATGCGGGGAGTTCGATATGTCCGAAGGATGGTTGCGTCGACTGCGGTCCAGCGGCGCCGGATTGGCCTTTGCTCTCGGCCTGCTGGTCGCAGGCTCGCTCCACCTGCCCTTACAGTCCACGGCACAGCAGTCAGCGACCCAGGAGAAGGAGGGAGCCACTGGCGTGCCGGTGGCCAACCGGAATCTGCCGCCGGTTTCCAACTCGCTGCTCGAGATGAGCGAGGCGTTTGCCTCGGTCGCCGAGCACATCAAGCCGAGCGTGGTGTACATCAAGTCCGGCCGGAACGGTGAGACCGCTCAACGAGGCCCACAAGCGCGGCCCCGGATGCAGGTACCTCCCGGATTCGAGGAGTTCTTCCGCAACTTTCCCCCGATGCAACAGGAGCCGCGTTTTCAGGAAGGCTCCGGGTCGGGCTTCGTGGTTTCCGCGGACGGGTACATCCTGACGAACAACCACGTGGTAGACGGCTCCGATCAGGTGACCGTGCGCCTCCTCGACCGGCGTGAGTTCAAGGCGAAAATCGTCGGCACCGATCCCAACACGGACTTGGCGGTCCTCAAGGTTGACGCCAGGAACCTGGTCCCCGCCCCCTTGGGGAAGAGCAGCACGACCCGGGTCGGTGAGTGGGTTCTCGCCGTGGGTAACCCGCTGGGTGACAATCTTACCTTCACAGTCACATCGGGCATCATCAGCGCCAAGGGCCGCAGCCTCGCGCTTCCGGGGCAAAGCGACCGCAGCATTCAGGACTTCATCCAGACCGATGCAGCGATCAATCCGGGTAACTCGGGTGGTCCGTTGGTGAGCGTTCGCGGTGAAGTAATCGGCGTCAACTCCGCGATCGCGAGTCAGACCGGTTTCTACTCGGGATATGGCTTTGCCATCCCCATCGACCTGGCTCGTCAGGTCATGGATCAGATCATTGCCGAAGGCCGTGTCAACCGTGTAGCCATTGGAGTGAGCGTCCAGAACGCGACGGCGAACGACGCCGAGTATGTGGGGCTCCCGGACATCCGCGGAGTACTGGTTCAGGACTTCAGCGAAGGGTCGCCAGCGAAAAAGGCCGGACTGCAAGCCGGTGACATCATCATTGCGGTAAATGGCAAGCCGGTCGAGTACGTCGGCCAGCTTCAACAGCAGATTGCCTTCCGCAAGCCTGGAGACAAGGTGAAGGTGGAGGTCGCCAGGAAGGGTGGCGTCCGCAAGACGTACGAGGTAGCGCTCCAGGCGCTGCCTGCGCCAAGGGAGATCGCTGGCCGCGATGTGGATAGTGGGTCAGAGGGAGCCGGGGCCGAACGAGGGGCCTCGGCTGATATCGATCTACTCGGCCTCACGGTCCAGCCGGTTGATCCGGCCGCTGCGCGCCAGTTCGAGCTGACGCCTGAGCAGCGGGGTCTCGTCGTCACCGACGTAACCCCTGGTGGCCCCGCGCATGGCGAGGTGGCCGAGCCGGAGAACGGTGGGCCGGACATTCTCTTGTCTGTCGAAGGCAGGTCCGTGAGGGACATCGGTGAATTGCGCCAGGCGCTCAAGAGCTACAAGGCAGGTGACATCGTCACCTTGAGGCTCTACAACACCCGCGCCAAGAACAATCGGATCGAGCGGATTCGGCTGGGCGAATAGTCGAACGTGACCGCATGAGTTCCCCAGAGCGCGCGCCGTCTAAGGTTGCGCGCTCTACTCATATCCGGCATCTCAGAGTCCTGCGTTGGCCGTCGGACCAGCTTGACGTTCAGTGAATACTGAACGGAGTTAACTTTCTCCCGTCTGATCGTCCGATGCGGAACGAGGTCACACTATGGATGCAAAAACCGCTGGTTTTGTCGAACGGATGGGCCTGGCGCTCGAAGCCGACGGCCTGCCGCGCATCGCGGGGCGTATCTTCGGCCTGCTGCTCGTCAGCGAAGACTGCCGGTCTTTGGACCAGCTGGCGGCCGAGCTTCACGTGAGCAAGGCAAGCGTGAGCACGAATGCGAGGCTTCTGGAGCAGCGGGGGGTACTCGAACGAAACAGCCGCCCCTCGGACCGGCGCGACTACTACCGCGTCCCACCAGATCTTTTCAGCCATACCATGGCTCAGCGCCTTCAGCGCTGGCGACGGTTCCACGAGGCGGTCGGCGACGCCCGCACCAGCCTGCCTATACGGAGCCGCAAGGTGCTCCAGCGGCTCGAGGAGTACGAGTCCGCGTACACCTACCTTTCTCAGGCCATCGGCGAAGCATTGGCGCACTGGCAGGCGACCCGGAAAGATTCTGCCCTGGCCGGGGCGCCACGGTGAGGAGAACGCTGCGATGCATCGCGTCCGCGGGGTCGATCTGGTGCGGCGCCTGTGCAGGTACGCCCACGATAGGTGGAGTGGCTGGAGTGCCGCCCTCGCCCAGGACTGAATGGACACCACCCCCGGAGAAGCGCACTCGTGAACCAGCCAGGCAGGCCACCGTCCCGGCCGATCTGGAACAGCGCGTCCGCAGTCTGACCCTCGCTGAAGTCGTGGATCTCGGTCTTCGCAATAATCCGGCTACCCGGCTCTCATGGGCCAACGCCCGTGCAGCCGCGGCGGCCTATGGGTCGGAACGAGGCGCATATCTGCCGACGATCGACGGCGAAGTCACCGGTACCAGACTCAAGACCGTAGCGTCTCAAGGCCGTAGCGCCGTCACGCAATCGGTGTTGAACCCGAGCCTGAATCTGTCCTATCTCCTGTTCGATTTCGGTGGCCGGTCAGGGGACGTCGGAGCGGCCCGGAACGAGCTGATCGCTGCCAACTTCACCCACAATGCTACTCTGCAGGGCGTGGTTCTCCAGATCCAGTCGGCGTACTTCCAGTACGTAGCGAACCGAGCCCTCCTCGAGGCACAACGGACCACCGAACGTGAGGCACGCACCAACCTCACGGCAGCAGAAGAACGGCACCGCGTGGGAGTGGCAACGATTGCCGACGTCCTCCAGGCACGAACCGCGGCATCACAGGCTGAACTGGCCGTTCAGGCGATCGAAGGTGATCTCCAAACGTCCCGCGGGGCACTGGCACTCTCCCTCGGGCTGCCCGCCAATCTGCCGTACGACGTGGACTCAGCCGCGGGCCAGGTATCGGTTGGCGTGCTGGCCGACAGCGTTGACACTCTCATTGCCAGGGCGATCGAGGCTCGGCCGGATCTGGCTGCCGCCCAGGCGGAATTCGAGGCCTCCC
>DATFFX010000091.1:0-2311 GCA_035249825.1 Gemmatimonadales bacterium
AAGATCGAACCTCAGTGCATCCGTATCCGAGGAGCGGCTTGCGCCGAGCCGGAGGCCCACACCAGCGTCCCAGCCCGTTCTGCGGGGCGACCCCGCATACCATGCGCCGCCATAATCAACGAACGCGGCGACGCCGAGGCCGACCATCCGAAAAAGATCATCCGCGATGGTGTAGCGATATTCGGCAGATAGAAACATCGATCGGTCTCCGGTGAACGCGTGACTGCCGAAGCCACGCGGGCCACTGCCCAGCCCCAGATCGAACTCCTCACCTGGAACGGGATTCTCCAGCCACCCCGCGTCCGCGTGGAAAACCGCCATGTGACGAGGCCCCGGCTGGAACACGGTCGTAGCGGCGATCTGCACCGATCCGGAGTCGAGACCCGCACTCGTGAAGAGCCCGTTTGCAGCCACGTCGAGGAAGGCGAAGCCGCCGGGTATGACGGCTCCTACCCGCCCACCCAGCTCCGGCCCGAGGCCATCGCGAGCGTAGCCGAAGAGCTTCGGCGCGGCGACCAGGCCGACGCGCACGGTGGTTCCGAGGTCCACGTCTTCCTCCCGGGCGAACCCGGCGTACCCTCTGGTCACGATGAACCTGGCCCGGTTCAGCACCAGATAGGCACCCACCGCGCCCGTGACGCTGCGGGGGAATGCAGCGGTAGCAGCTTCCGGCAGAAAGTCGTCACGGCGGACCTGCCCAGCCATGCCGAGCCTGAGGTACCCGGCCGAGCTGGCCCGCAACGCCTTGGCGGCCGACCCCCGGATCAGAGTGTAACGCCGGCTCAACGTGTCCGACGCCAGGTCGAGACCGTTCCTGAACAGGAGCACGCGCTCTTCCCGGTTATGAGCGTCGAAGCGAAAGCCGTAACCTGCGGTCAGCGAGAAGAATGGCTGCTCCACCGTCACACCCACCGTCTCGCCGTCGGACTTGTTCTCATATCCCAGGCCCAGCCCAACGGCGCCAGCGAAGAGCCTGGGGCGGCGAAACGCCATGGCCACCGTCGAACGGTCGGGGTCCCTGCGATAGCGCACCGCCGCAGCCGATGCAGTACCAAGGAGATTGTTCTCGATCAAGCCAATGGTAAATGCGACCTCTCCTCCCGTGCTGCGAAATCTCCAATCGGCCTGCGTGCTCCAGCCATCCTTGGCGAGCACCCGAAGCATCAGCCCGTCCGGGGTCCTGACGGAGTCGATCTGTACCCGCCGGAAGATTCCCAACGCCCGGAGGTTGCGCTCCGACTCCGCTACCAGGGCGGAGTCGTATGGTTTGCCGGGCTTGATCAGCAGCTCCCGGCGGATGACCGCAGGTTGGGTCACGATGTGCAGCCCGTTCACCAGCTTGGCGAACCAGCTCCGCTCATTGGGATCGAAGATATCGCGCCGATGGAGCTGAACCCCGCGTACGATCATGGCGGGCTCGACGGTCGCTGTGTCCGGGGCGGTTTGAGCCTGGAGGTGAGGCGAAATCAGAACAGCCGCGAGTGGCAGAAGGTGGCGAAGCAACAACAGAACTCCAGTCTGGGCGCAGCGCAGGGCGGTGAGGGGATGAAAGATAAGACGTTCCCTACTGCAAGGCGGCAACACTTTCCAGGATCAGGTCCGGCGTGATCCCGCTTTCTTTCAAAGCGGACTCCCGGTACTTGCCGGTTCGAACCAGCCACCCCTGCAGTCCAGCGCGTTGAGCGCCACCGACATCGGACCAGACATCGTCGCCAACCATGGCCACCGTTTCGGGTGAGTCTACACCCAGGCTCCCAACCGCGGTCATGTAGAAGGCCGCACTTGGCTTTCCGGCGACGACGGCAGGTTTTCCCACCGCGAACTCCAGGCCGGCCACAAAGGGCCCGGCGTCGAGCACCAGGCGGGCTCCCTTGAGCCAGTAGCGGTCGCGGGAGAGCGCAATCAAGGCAGCCCCTGACATAGCATACTCGAAAGCCTCCTGTAGCAGGGCGTACGACCACCGCTCCGCCAGGTCACCGATCAGGACTGCGTCCGGCAGACCTGGAGCGGCAAGCCCGGATGTTCCTCCGCTCAGTTCCAGACCATTCAAGTCCTCCAACGCCGGCTCCGGAAGGAACGGCGCTACGAGCCGGTATCCGGCGCGCGTCGCCACCTCAACTCCGGCCAGTGTGGCAGTGAACACCTCCTCCTGGGCGACATCGAAGCCGAAACCACGAAGCCGCTGCACCAGTGAGGCACGCGAGCGACTGGTCGTGTTGGTGACCAGACGATAAGGAGCTCCCCTCTTGCGCAGTCGCCCCAGGGCCTCGGCTGCACCCGCAATTGCGCGATCCCCCGAGTACAGGGTCCC
>DATFFX010000092.1:0-7116 GCA_035249825.1 Gemmatimonadales bacterium
CTCGGGACCAGTTTGCCCGCCTGGACTTGATCACGGAGGTGTGTGGCAGATTGGCCGGTCGGGCGAAGCTGCACCTCGTCGATGGAGCAGACCATTCGTTCGGCGTGCCGAAGCGCACCGGGCGCACCGTATCCTCCGTAGTGGAAGAGCTGGCGGAAACGGTGGTCCGATGGGTCCGGACCGATGTCATCGTGAGAGCCCGGTAGTGAACTGCAATCCAACCACGCAGCAACGAAAGGCCATCGAGGCGCCGCTCGGTCCCGTTCTGGTTATCGCCGGTCCCGGGGCGGGGAAAACCTACTGCCTGATCCACCGCATCCAGCATCTGATCCAGGAGTTGGCCATCCCGCCACGCCGGATTCTCGCGGTCACCTTCACCAACAAGGCGGCCGAGGAGATCGCCACCCGGCTGCACGAGACCCGTGGTGTAGCCGCGGTGGATGTCACCCGTGGCACGCTGCACGCCATCTGCCTCATGATCCTGCGGGACTTCGCCGAAGGGTGCGGACTACGTCAGGGGTTCGGGGTGGCGGACCGCGAGTACCAGGAGAAGGTCCTTCGTCGACTCAGAATTCCTGCCAAGCGATGCTCTCACGCATTATCGCTCTTCAGCCGGTATCGGCTGCAGGGAAAGCCGCTGGGCGATCGTGGCATGGCCTTCTATGCCCAGTATCGTGACGCTCTCCGGGCTCGTAACCTGGCCGACTTCGATGATCTCATCGCCCTGACCGAACAGCTCCTTCGCACCGATAGTCGTGCGGCAGCCGAGCTGCGGTCACGCTGGGACTATGTGCTGGTCGATGAATTCCAGGACCTGAACGCCACCCAGTATGGCATCGTTCGTCGGCTGGCCGATAGTCATCGCGGACTTTTCGGGGTAGGAGACGACGAACAATCCATCTTCTCGTGGACCGGAGCCGATCCCGGCATCATTCACCGGTTCCGGGAAGACTTTGGTCTGACGACACCGGTTGTGCTCGATGAAAACCGCAGATGCTCGATCCAGATTCTCGACTCGGCCAGGCGCCTGATTGCCTGTAACCCGGTGCTCTTTCCCAAGCAGATCGACACCAGTCTGCAGTCGCCCTTTGAGGTCGTAGCCCATGGCTTCGAAAACGAAGAGGCTGAAGCCAGCTGGCTGATTGGGGACATTTTCAAGGACCGCGCCGCAGCGGGGACCGGGTGGGGAGACTACGCGGTGCTGTATCGGTATCGCTGGATGGGGCGGGATCTGGAGAAGAGACTCATCTGCGCTGGCATTCCCTGCCGGATGGCGCGAGGGCAAGCGCTCGCCGATGACAAAGTCGTGGGGTGGGTCATCGCCTCCCTGCGGGTCATCCGATCAGCCGAGGATCCGATCCTCATGGGAGCACTGGCCGAGCTCGCCCTCCCCGGCGCGCTGCGGCAGGAGATCCGAAAGACCTCCTCACCCCAAAGAGATTTTCTGGGAAATCTTCGGGCCTTCGCCAGCCAGCGTCCCAGGGGGGATGCCGACCGGAAACGCGCCTGGCGACTCATCTACCATATCGAGAACCTGAGAGGAATGGGTCGCTCGCACCAGACGCTCTCCGGTCTGGTGGACGAGCTTCTTGCCCGGCCCATCGGAGCAGGGCGTAATCCACTGGAGGATTACCACCACGAGCTGAGTGAGCCCTCTCTGTATCCTGGAGCTGCCATTCTCGCTAAAAGGCTGGAGCAGTGTCTGGCATCGGGCGCGCGGGTATGGGTTGAGGCCGGCGGCGGACTCGAGATTCCCCTGGTTGCAATGCTCAGAGGAGCCGGCATCACCAACGCCGGCCGGCTCACTTCTTCACAGATGCCTGCCCGCGAGGACTTCGTGATCAAACGGGGCGAGGCCGATGGATGGCCGCTCCGGATCTTCAAGGCGCTTCAGCTGCTCCATACCGCTGAGCTGAAGACCGACTTCGATGACTTCGTGGCCTTTGACGTGGAGACCAGCGACTTCGACTTCGAAGCCTGCGGGATCATCGAGATTGCGGCCGTGCGCGTGCGTGGAAAGGTCGTGGTAGAAGGGTTCCATTCTCTGGTTGCCTGTACCCGGCCGATTTCCGCGGAAGCTACCGACGTCCACGGCTACAGAGATCAGGATCTGGCTGGCGCGCCGCAGATGTCCGAGGTCTGGTGCCGGTTTCGCGATTTCGTAGGATCCGACACTCTCGTAGCCCACAATGGACAGGAGTTCGACGTTCCGGTATTGCGCCGCGCCTGCGGCGGCTTTGATGGGTTCGAGGATCTCGTGTTCTACGACACCCTGCCGTTGGCACGCGCGGTGGTCGACGGAAGTGTCAAGCTCACCTTCCTGGCCCAGAAGTTCAATGTGGAGGTCGGAAGGGCGCACCATGCGCTGGACGACGCACTCATGCTGGCGGGAGTGGTACCTGCCCTCAGCGAGCTGCGACTGCGCCGGGCGCGGAAGATCGCGTTGGTGAACCTTCTCGATCAACTCGGGCTGGCGCTGGCATTGGATCAGCAGTCCTCCACGTCAAAGGAGGACGCGTTGTTCCGTGACATCACCCGGCCTTATACCCTGGGACGCTATAGCGACTGCCTTGATGTCTACGCGTCCGAGCTGGAGGCTGGAGCGGACGGAGCTCCGGCGGTCGAGGAAGTAATCGACCGACTTGGTGGGCAGGCCTTGATGGCGCGACTCCGTGCCGAACGGCCGGTGGACGAGCGCTACGCCGGTTCGATTGATCGACTCCGCATGCTCATACAGGCGAGCGCCAGGCCGACGGTCGGGGAGCATATCGATGAAATGTTGTGCCGCGTAGCGCTGTCGACCAGCACTGAGGTTGAGACCGACCCTAACCGCATCAATCTGCTGACTCTCCACTCGACCAAGGGTTTGGAGTTTTCCCGGGTCTACATCATCGGGGTGGAAAATCAGGTCCTGCCGGGATGGCGAGCGATTCAGGAGGAGCGCACCGAGGAGATTCAGGAAGGTCGCCGGCTCCTGTATGTCGGAATGACCCGAGCCAGGCATCGACTGGTGCTGACCCACTCCGAGCGCCGGGGTGGCTACGATGCGCAAGGTAAGCTCTTCCTGACCGAGGCCGGTCTGGCCCTGGAGGATGCTGGCATACCTCATGCACAGGAGGTCCCCGCCATTTTTGATTGAGGTTCCGATGAAACTCTTCGCTTGTGCTCTGCCGCTCCTGGTGGGGCTTCCGAGCGTGATGTCTGCGCAGGTCAGTTTCTCTCTCCCGAAAATCCAGCGGCCCGCTGTGCGCGCCACTCTGGGTCCGATCGCCCTGGTCGCCACCGTGAGTGGACATGGCGTCACCGTCAACGCCACTCCCAAATCCCGGCGGCGTGCTCCCTCTGCACGCGTGCCCGGCAGAGCCACGACGGCCAGCGCGAGCGCGGCCCGCGTACTCAGTACCGCCGAGAGCTACCTGGGCCAGAGGTATGTGTATGGTGGCGAAACTCCTGGCGTGGGGTTCGACTGCTCCGGATTCGTTCAGTATGTCTACGGCCGCCACGGGGTCGAGCTTCCCCGTACCTCACGGCAGCAGGCTCTGGCCGGCCGAGCTCTGCCTCGCAGTGCTGCCACCCTGCAGCCGGGCGACCTGATGCTGTTCTCCAGCAAGGGAAGGGGTGTGGACCACGTGGCGATCTACGCCGGTGACAACCGCATCCTTCACTCCAGTGCCGGCGGCGGCGGTGTAGTGTACGATGATCTCTCCAGCTCACGAGGGAAGTGGTTTCTGGCTCGGCACGTTGCATCCCGGCGGGTCCTCTGACACCGGCGGCGTTCCTGACCTAGATTGCCGGATCGCCCCTAGCTCGGAGCCTTCCAGCATGCCCCGTATCGAGCCGCTCGATAGCGAGAATGCGCCGCCTGACGCGCGCGCCGCGGCGGATGCCCACGTCCGCGGCCACGCCCGTATGACGAACATGAAGCGGACCCTGCTTCATTCGTTACCCGCGTTCAACGCACTGATGGAGTGGTACCCTCTCCGGGATACCGTCCAGCCCTTTTTGGGCGAACGGCTCACCACTCTCTTCGCGCACGCGATCTCGGCCGAAACCGATTGTCTCATCTGCTCCACCTTCTTCCGCCGCATGCTCATTCAAACGGGGGACAATCCCGAACGCCTGCGGCTCGATGAGCGGGAGACTGCCGTGGTGGAGTTTGGACGCGCGCTGGCGGTCTCACCGTTCAAGGTGCCCGACGAGGTCTACCAGCGTCTGGCGTCTCACTTCCAGCGGACCCAGATCGTGGCATTGACCGCGTTCGGCGCCATGATGGTTGCGACTAACGTGTTCAACAACGCCCTCGAGATCGATTTGGATGAATATCTCCAGCCCTATCGCAAGGGAGTGCGAGAAGCCGCTGCTGCGAGCAAGCCGGCATGACTGGAGAATTCGCGGAGAAGGTTGCTTTCATCACCGGAGCGGCACACGGGCAGGGGCGTGCCACCGCGCTCGCGTTCGCCCGTGAGGGCGCCAGGATTGCCGGGTTCGATGTGGCTCGCTCGCTGAGTTACCCCGGCTATGACATGGGATCGGCTGCAGAGCTGGACTCCCTGGCAGCGGAGTGCCTGAGCCTCGGAACCGACTGCGTCACGTTTGCCGGGGATGTGAGAGACAGCGATGCTGTGACCCACGCAGTCACCACGACGTTGGAGCGATTCGGACGGATCGACATCCTGTTCAACAATGCCGGCATTTGTGCCTATGGCATGGCCCACGAGCTGACTGAAGAAGCCTGGGACGCCATGCTGGACATCAATCTCAAGGGCGCCTGGCTGGTGGCCCGACGGGTCATTCCGGTGATGATTCGGCAGCGGTCCGGTGTCATCATCAACAACTCGTCGGTCGCCGGCCTGCGGGGCATGGGGCGGCTCAGCCACTATGCCGCCTCCAAGTGGGGACTGACCGGCCTCACCAAGTCCTGGGCGATCGAACTGGCACCATACGGCATCCGGGTCAACTCGATCCATCCAACGGGGGTAAACACGCCGATGAATGACGGGCTCGCTGCACTCGAAGGGCTCACGCCTCAGGAAATCGCGGAACGATCGGCTGGAAACCTGCTGCCGGTACCCTGGATCGAGCCCGAGGATGTCGCGAACGCAGTTCTTTATCTGGCGTCGGATCGGGCGCGCTACGTGACTGGGGCTCCGCTCGTCATCGATGCCGGGTTGCTCAGCCGATAGGCAGCAGGCGGGCGGGGCAGCGGGCCGGCCGGTCGGCTTGCGAATCGTCCCGCGCATGCGAGTCATCCCGAGCGGATGCGAGGGATCGCTCCCGACCGCCTGACCGCCCGCCCGTCCATCCGCTTATGTTGTCAGGGCAGCTCAGTAGCTCAACGAATGTGCAGGGTTTCAGAGGTGCGCATGTTTCTAACCATCCGCAGGTACAGTCCCAGGAACGGGGCAATCACCAAGGCGTCGCTCCAGCTCCTCCGCCGCCAGCTTCACGATGAATTCCTGCCCGTGCTTCGCAAGGTTCCTGGATTCTCGGGATACTACGTCGTGAGTGTCGGTGACCGCGAGCTGATCACATTGACGTTCTGTGAAACGCCGGAGGGATCGGGCGAGGCAAGTCGGTGCTCCGCCGAGTACACCTTCAGGAACCCTCTGGTATTCGAGCTGGGACGACCCGAGGTGACTGAAGGTGAGGTGCTGGCGTTCGACCAATCAGCGGCGGACGCCATTGGCGAACCAGGCAACGGTGGCGGTGCTGCGGCGGCAGCGCTCGCCTTGTGGTTCGAGGAATCCCGCGCTATGCTTCTTACTCCATCGGAGCAGTAACGCACCCGAGAGCGACAATCAAAAAGGGGGCTGGCACTGGCCGGCCCCCTGTTCGTCTCCAACAAGGATAGCGGGATGACTGAAGTCAGGCTGAGCGATGAAGACAGCTTGGAGCGCGCGCTTAAGCTGTTCAAGCGCAAGCTGCAGAAGTCGGGGCTTTTCGGAGAGCTAAGGCGTCGCAGACACTATGTGAAGCCGAGTGAAGCCCGCGCTATCAAGACCGCGGCCGCCCTGCGCCGCAAGCGGAAGAAGAAGGTCACCGGCGATTCCTGGTAGTCCCGGACCCGCCGACTAGATGATTCTTCATACCATGGCGCTCCTCGCCTCGCTCGACAGCGGGGTGGTTCGCCATATCGAAGTTGCCCCAGGCGAGATTCTCCACACCACGGTAATCGGCTCCGGAGAGCCGGTGGTCCTCATTCCGGGAATTTTCGGAGGGGCCTTCGGCTACCGAAAAGTCATCGGTCCGCTGGTTGACCGCGGGTATCGATGCATCGTCATCGAGCCGTTGGGCTACGGCCGGTCCTCCTATCCGGAGCGGGCCGACTATTCGTTCACTGCTCAAACGGAACGGGTCAGGCAGGCGCTGGACAGTCTCGGTGTACGGAATGCGCTCTTCATCGCCAACTCCACCGGCGCTTCGATCGCGCTCCGGCTGGCGATCGCCAAACCGGAGCTGGTTCGCGGGATTCTCTCGATCGATGGCGGTCCAGCAGAGAGCGCCGGGACCCCAGGGATGAAGAAGGCGTTCCGGATGGGCGGATTCATCACCAAGCTCGCCGTCAATGAGAGTAAGCTGCGGCACGATGTCCGTGCGGAGATCCTCAAGAATTCGGGCGACACCAGCTGGGTGACCAAGAAGGTCATCAGGGAGTACACCGCAGGTCAGGCGGTCGATGTCAATGGCGCCATCGACGCGCTGCACAGCATGTCGAAATCCAAAGAAGCCACGTCGCTTCACGATCAGCTGGATGACATCCAGGTACCGGTTCGCCTGCTGGTTGGCGGCGTACCTCATCCGAGCGGAGTCAAACAGGACGAACGGGATCTGCTCGCCGAGAGGATCCCGGACTTTGCGCTCGAGAGCGTGCCCGGTTCGGGCCAGTATGTACATGAGGAACAGCCCGAGGCCGTCCTCCGGGCGCTCGGAGATCTGGATCAGGCCGCGGACTGAGTCCGATTCGCTGACCACTACAAACAAAATCCGGAGCCTCTCGGCTCCGGATTTTTCGTAGGATGCTTTCTTCGAAGCGCTACCTACGTGGTAGCTCGTTTTCTGCTCATGGCGGCTGCCAGCATCTCAGACAAATAACCGAGCACGGCTCCTACCACTAGT
>DATFFX010000093.1:0-7505 GCA_035249825.1 Gemmatimonadales bacterium
TGGCCACACTGTATCCGCCGTATATCATCGAGCGTTCCAGCCGAGGCGAGCGCACCTACGACATCTTTTCCCGGCTGTTGATGGACCGCATCGTGTTTCTCGGCGCGCCGATCAACGACGATGTCTCCAACATCATCATTGCCCAGCTGCTCTTCCTCGAAGCCGATAACCCCGACAAAGACATCTATCTCTACATCAATTCGCCCGGTGGCGTCGTATCCGCGGGCATGGCCATCTACGACACCATGCAGCACCTCCGCGCCCCGGTGAACACGATCTGTATGGGTATGGCAGCTTCCATGGGGTCGTTCCTTCTGGCGGCGGGCGCCAAGGACAAGCGCAGTGCCCTGCCCCATTCAAGGATCATGATTCACCAGCCGTCGGGCGGTGCTCAGGGCACCGCGGCAGATATCGAGATTCAGGCACGGGAGATTCTCTATCTTCGGTCCAAGATGAACTCGCTGTATGCCTTGCACACCGGCCAGCCGATCGAGACGATCGAGCGCGACATGGACCGCGACCGGTTCATGAGCGCGGAGGAAGCCAAATCATACGGCATCATCGACAGTGTCTTTACACCTCGAAAAGATCTCGTCCCGCATAAGGACGGCAAGGACGGCAAGGAGACTTGACGCTTAGGGTGCCACGGGGCACTTTACCCGGCACCCTTCCACCTCATCACGACTCGGCTCCATGTCCAACGACAAGCACCTCCGCTGCTCTTTCTGCGGAAAATCGAAGGATTCCGTCCGGAAATTCATCTCCGGTCCGTCAGTCTACATCTGCAATGAGTGCATTACGCTCTGCAATGAGATCCTGGCGGAAGACGAAGAGCGAGAGGTTGCGGACAGCATTACCCAGGTTCCCACGCCGTCCGAGATCAAGGACGTTCTGGACCAGTATGTCATCGGGCAGGAGCGGGCCAAGCGCACTCTCGCGGTAGCGGTCTACAATCATTACAAGCGGATCAACGCCTCCAGCGGCCGGGAAGGGGATGTCGAGCTCGACAAATCCAATATCCTCCTGCTTGGCCCCACCGGTGTTGGCAAGACCCTCCTGGCACAGACTCTCGCCCGTATTCTCGACGTCCCCTTCACAATCGCCGATGCCACGACCCTCACCGAGGCGGGATACGTCGGCGAGGACGTGGAGAACATTCTGGTCCGGCTGCTACAGGCCGGCGAGTTCAACGTGGCCGAGTGTGAGCGGGGAATCGTCTACATCGACGAGATCGACAAAATCGCGCGTAAGTCAGAGAACCCGAGCATCACCCGGGACGTGTCGGGGGAGGGCGTGCAGCAGGCGCTGCTGAAGATCCTGGAGGGGACCATCGCCTCGGTGCCGCCGCAGGGCGGTCGGAAACACCCGCAGCAGGAATACATCCAGATCAACACCAAGGACATCCTGTTCATCTGTGGCGGAGCGTTCGATGGACTGGAAAAGATCATCGAGGCTCGCACCGGGCGGCAGCAAATCGGGTTCAGCAGCAGCGCGCGGAAAGCGAACCCGCAGCTGATCATGGGGAATCCCTACTCCGAGGTGGAGCCCGACGATCTGCTCCGGTTCGGATTGATTCCCGAGCTCGTGGGGCGGCTTCCCGTCGTTGTTTCATTGGAGGCACTCGACGAGGAGGCCCTGGTCCGGATTCTGGTCGAGCCCAAGAACGCGCTCACCAAGCAGTACAAGAAGCTGTTCGAGCTGGAAGACGTGGGCTTGACGTTCGATCCGGAGTCTCTGCGAGCGGTGGCTCAACGCGCACTCAAGCGTGGCACCGGAGCCCGAGGGCTCCGCGCTATCCTCGAGACCATGATGACCGACATCATGTTCGATCTGCCCACCCGCGAGGACGTTCGTGAGATCGTGATCACGAAAGAGGCCATCAGCGAGGGGACTTCGCCCCTGATCGTCACCGAACGGGCTCGGACTAAGCGGGAGGCGTGAAGAAGGCGGGCCCGGATCCCTCCAATCCCCTGCACAGCCTTCCCATTCAGTTCGTTGGCTCTTTCCCGGATCCTCAGGTTAGAGTAGACCCGCTGCTCCCCGAGATAGCGTTGATCGGCCGATCGAATGTCGGGAAGTCGAGTCTGCTGAACACGCTGGTAGGACGCCCGGGGCTGGCGCGGGTAAGCGGTTCACCGGGAAAAACTACCCTGCTCAACTTCTACCGGCTGCCGGACTTCTATCTCGTCGATCTCCCTGGCTATGGCTTCGCGAGGGCGGGGAAGGTCGCTCGCGCGGGGTACCGCAAACTGGTGACCAGCTACCTGCGGGGCCGGGAGGCGCTGGCAGGTGTCGTCTGGCTACTCGACATCAGGCATCAGCCGTCGAGCGATGACATCGACATGCAGAGATTGCTGGTCGAAAGTGGCCGGCCGGTGCTCGCAGTGCTCACCAAGGCTGACAAGCTGACCCGCTCAGCACTGCCGGTTCGTACCCGCGAACTCACCCAGGCACTGGGCTTGCAACAGGATCAGGTGCAGGTCACCAGCAGCCAGTCGAAACAGGGGATCACCGAATTGGCTGACAGCATCGTTGCCGCCGTAACGGGGGAGAAGACGTGAGACTGAATCGGCTTGCAGCCATCTCGATGTTGTATGTCCCGGCGGGTGTGATGTCGGCCCAATCACCGGGGGCGGCTCCAGTCACCACGGTGAGCTATGGTACGCTGAACCAGAACGATCTGGCGCTCCGCGTCAGGAATGAGGATGTGGAGATTCGTTTCATTCCCCTGGATCCCAAGATCACCCGCTTACTGGCAAACGATGCATTCCAATCGTTGCGTGCCCTGGTGGAGACCCGCCGGCGCTCGATCGATTCGGTCGCTTCGAGAGCGGGTGTCACCGAACCAGGTCTGGCGTTGGTGAGCTTCTTTGGACTCCGCTCTGAAACCCGATTCGATCCTCAAAGGCTCACTGTTCTGGTGCGCAACCGTGCCCTTCAACCGCTCGGCGTCATACCCATCAACGCGCGGTTTACCTCCCATCAGCTCGATCTACGGGAACAGGCGAGCGCAATCTATCTGTTCGAGGAGGATTTGCCGGTCGACGATTCGTTCGGCTTGTCCTACGGCGCCCTGATATCCGACGATTGGCAAACCAAGCAGCCGCTCATCGACCGGGAACGAGCCCGGGTATCGGCCCGAGCGCGCTCCGGCAGGCCTGACACAACGCGGTAAACTCCACTCCTCCGAGACGCTGTCTCGCTCGGGACGCCCTTCGAGGGCAGACAGAGCTATTCCCGTTAGCACTGGTGTCAACGATTCGGCGTGCGCATCATTCGAACTCGAACGGATTTGCGTACCGGTTGCCGCTCCGCGCACGAGGTTTTTCATGGCACTCTTGCCGCTTCGCACGGTGCATTTACCCAGCGCCGCGGAACAGTTCTACGACGGATGGCTGGCCGACCTGGAAGCTCAGCTTGCCGCCCCGGGAGCCGACTGGTATCGGCTGACGCGGGAGCTGCTGTTCCAGATCTTTCATCCTGGCCTCCTGGAATACGACTCGGCGCTGCAGAAGCCACCCACTCCAGACGCAACCCGTGTCGCCCTGTTGTCCCTCGATCCTCGCAACGTCACGATGGAGCCGGAGTACTACGCTGAAGTGGACACCGAGCGTTTCGCCCGGGTCAAGCCGCTCCTCTGGCTATGGCAGAGCTTCGATCGATCCCCATTGGGGCACAACGTGCATCTCGGCGTCCGATTCCGCCGGGTGCTCGCCCGGCACATCTTCGCCCGGGTAGGCCGGAACTTCAAAGCATTTCAATACGTGGAGTTTTCCTTCGGCTACAACATGGAAGTCGGTGACGACGTTGTGGTGCACAGGAACGTGCTCCTGGACGACCGCGGCGGCATTGTCCTGGGAGACCGAGTCAGTATCTCGGACTACGCCAACATCTACAGTCACACCCACAGCATCGTGGATCAGAAGGACGTCACCAACGCCCGCACGGTTCTCGAGGACGATGTTCGGATTACGTACCACGCCACGGTTCTCGCGGGTGTACGGGTAGGACGCAACTCGATGGTGGGAGCGAATGCCGTGGCCACCAAAGACGTGCGGCCTTACCATGTCAACGTCGGCATTCCCGCGAAATCGATCAGGGTCAAGCCGAACGCCCCGCCCGACGCCTACGTAAGCGAGCGCGTCGCCCGCCGAGAGACGCCGGAGCCCTGAGTCTGGCTCGCCGATCCGTCCGTCCGCCCCTCACTCTCGCGGGTATCGCTGCCGCCGTCCTCCTCGCCTGCGCGCTAGCCGCGGAGGTGTCGAGTCACCCTCCTATTCTGCTGACGACTCTGGTGGCATTGGCTGCGGCCGCTATTCTGATGCTGTCGACCCGGCGTCCGGACTGGGGGCTGCCACTGCACCTGACTGCGGCGGTTCTCCTGGGGACGGTCGCCGGCTGGGCGGAGGATCGCATCTGGTGGCTGCGGGCCATCGCGGTTGCAACAGCTATAGCAACGTTGTGGGTTGCCGCCGCTAGATCGAGGTCGCGAACGCGCGAGGCACAGGCGAAAGCAGACCAGCTCGCCAATCAGGTCGACCGCCGCATCAGCGAGCTTTTCTCCCTTCGTGAGCTCAGTTACGTCCTGTCCCAATCAATTCAGCTGGACCAGATCGCCGACCAGGTCGCCAAGTACGCTGCCCGCTTCCTTCAGGCAGACGGGGCCATTGTCGTCCTGGCAGACGGTGAGCTGCTCCGGGTCGTTGCCGCCACCGGAACCCTCGAGCCGCTGCTCGGGGAGGTGAGCGATGGCAGCGATAGCCTCATCAAGGTCGCCATCGATCGGAACCACATCGAGGTGTCAGAGGGCACAGCCACTGCTCCTGTAGCTCTCTTCGCGGGGATGATGGCGCGTTCCGCGGCTGTGGCTCCCCTTCGGGCCCGTGACAGCACCCTGGGAGCCCTGGCCGTGGCTGACCGCCAGGGTGGAGCCTTGAGTGCCGAGGACCTGTGGCTGTTGTCTACCGTGGCGACGAATGCGTCGGTCGTCATGACCAACAGCCGTCTTTACGAGATGGTTCGCCGGAGCGAGGCCGAGTGGGAGACTACCTTCAATGCGCTGACCGAAGGCATCGCCGTAGTAGGCCCGGATGGGAACATCCTGCGGGCCAATGAGGCCTTGGCGACTATCGCGGAACTGCCCGAATCCGAGCTGGTGGGCCGGAACTTCTCCGAGATGATCCTGGGTACCTCCGAAGTGATGACCGAACTGATCAGTGCGGCCTATCGTGGTGAGCGTACTATTCCGCTGGTGGTTCGGCCGGAAAACAGCCATAAGGTGCTTCGGCTCACCGCCGCTCCGCTGGACGAGGCGGAGCGCGGTACGGCAGTCATTCTGATCGAGGATGTCACCGAGCAGCGAATCCTTGAAGCCCAAATCATTCAGAACGACAAGATGGCGTCGATCGGCCAACTGGTCTCCGGCGTGGCGCATGAGCTCAACAATCCTCTTACGTCCATCGCCGGTCTGGCCGAGCTCCTGCTCGAGCGTCCACCTCACCCCGAGCTGCCCCACGAGCACCTTCGAGTGATCTACGATCAGGCGGAGCGTGCCGGCCGAATCGTACGGAATCTGCTGACCTTTGCGCGGAAAGGCGTGCCGGAAAAAGCGGCTGTAGACCTGAACGATGTAGTGGTTCGCACTTCACTCCTGATCATGTACGAGCTGCAGCTGCATGGGATCGAGCTGGAGACGGAGCTGAGCTCTGATCCAGCGATGATTCTGGGTGACCGTTATGAGCTGCAGCAGGTGCTCCTGAATTTGATAACCAACGCGGTTCAGGCGGTCAGCCGCCTGGAGCCGGGCAAGCCCCGGCGGATCACCTTGTCTACCACCCTCCTGGAAGGGGAGGCCGTCCTGCGGGTGCGCGACACCGGTCCGGGCGTGCCCTCGCATTTTATCCCGTATCTCTTTACCCCCTTCTTTACCACCAAGGCGCCGGGCGAAGGCACCGGGCTCGGACTCTCGCTCAGTTACGGCCTGGTAAAGGCCCATGAAGGCCTGCTCGAATATCGTTCGCCACCGGAAGGTGGGGCGGAGTTCAAGGTCACTCTCCCGCGATCTCGCTCTGAAATCGCCCAGCTGCCTGAGGTCCGCATTCGTGGAGAGAACGGCCGTTCGCGACGCCGCCGAATATTGGTCGTGGATGAGGATCCTTCCGTGCATCGGCTGCTCAACGCGCTGTTCACACCGCAGGGATACACGGTCGAGGCAGTGCGTAGCGGCGAGCAGGGTTTGAAGCTGGCACGGGAGAGGGAGTTCGACCTGGTAATTACGGACGTGGGCGTCTCTGTGGGCCCCGAGGAGTTGTTCGCAGGCGCTCTGCTGGATGCCTGTCCGGGCGTTGGTTGTCGTCTGCTCGTTGCGTGTTCCAGCCGGGAGGAACTTCCGGCTCCGCTGGCGCAGCAGACCGTGCACTGGGTAAGAAAGCCGTTCAATCTCCGGGATCTCAGATCGGTGGCGAACGAGATCCTCAGTACCCCGCCGCAGTCGCCGGCTTCCAGGGCATGATGCTGATGCGTCCCTTGACCCTGGCGGTGGCAGCCGAGGCATTGGCCGTAGCCCAGTAGTTCCCCCCGGCGGCGAGGTCCGGCGCCTCGATAAACCATCGCGAGGCCCGCAGGAAGATATTACCGGTGACTTCGGTTGCACGGCCAGCCCCGTCCAGGACCAGACCATCCCCCACGCCGTCGAACAGATTTCCTCGCAGCTGAGCCCGGGTAGTCTGTTCCAGCACGACTCCCCGCTCCAGGCGGGCGAGCACGTTGTCGTCAATACGATATCGCCGGCTGGGGTCACCCCCGTCGTCGGGTGCGCCGACCTTGATGCCCACAGGCCCACCGATCAACACGTTCGCGAGGATGGCGTTGTCGGTTCCGTGTTCACTCACGATGCCGGCGGAGCGTGCGCCGATCACCGTATTGCCGCGTACCGTGCTGCCACCGGAATGATCCAACAGAAATCCGATGCCGACACTATCAGCCCGGTTTTCCAGAAATGCGTTGCTCCAGCCGAAGGCGGCGGAGAAAGCTGTGCCCAGCGTGGACGACGCGTCATTGCGGTGCACCAGGTTGCCAACCGACTGCTGGAGTTGCGTCCGGGCACCAGCCAGCCGAAAGCCAAAGCTCGAGACCGTCAGGTCATTGTCGACGATGGTGTTCGAATCGCTGGCGTCGCGCAGCAGGATCGCGGCAGCGCCGCAGTCGCTCGGCGGCACCTGTGACTCACAGCGGCGGGTATGATCAGCCTGATTCCGGACGATGACGTTTCCGGCCGAACGCCAAAGGTGAATCCCCCAGCCGCTGTTGGAGCCGACATCGTTGTCGGCAACATAGCTATCACGCACCTCGAGCAGCCCTATGCCATTCTGGGCCCCACGCGCAGTGATTCCGGTAACGCTCACGGCCACTGTGCGCAGGAGGAGAACTCCACTACCGTATCGTTCGAAAACCTCGCGCCGACTGATGTCCAGCCGGTCCATGGAATCCGGCCGGGCAGGCGTTGA
>DATFFX010000094.1:0-2316 GCA_035249825.1 Gemmatimonadales bacterium
CTGGGGTGTTCCATACGGGAGCCAGGGCACGAACGATCCGAACGCCCGGCTGCCCGAATGCCCAGTCGACCAGCGCCCGCGTGGCTTCCGTAGCGTAACCGCGCCCCTCGCGGCCGGGGTACATCGCGTAACCGATCAGCACCGCGCCAGCGGCATCGGGCCTGCCCGCGAAAGCGATCGACCCGACCGCCGTGCGGGTATCCCGGCGCACCACGAGCCAGTTCCACCACCGCTGCTCCGCAGGATTGTCGCGTAGACGCTCGCGCACCGCAGGCAACGTTTCGGCCATGTAGGGTGGCGGACCCACCGGCTCGATGAACTCGGCTCCGGTGAGCGATCGGAGGCGCGGCAGGTCCCCGTTGATAAGGGCCTCGATCATCTCGGCGCTCATCGGTACGAGGTCGAGGCGTGAGGTGCTAAACATTGCCAGCCGCCTGGTCCGCCGGGGCGCTCTTGAAGACCTGAAACAGATACCAGAGAGAAGGCAGCAATACGATCCCGCCCGCGCCAAGCGCGATCAGCACCAGCCGCAGCGTGACATCGGGTGCCGTGGCCTGGCCGATGGTGAGGTCCGGCGGGACCAGCCATGGATACTGAGCGAGTGGCCAACCCCAGAAGATCAGTGAGACCTGGAAACCGGCGCCAATGCGCGCCCAACGGAAGCGCCGGTACCAGAGGGCCGCCAGGACTGCGACCGCGGTCGCTGCAGTGGCCAGATGGAGTGGAACCGCCCACCCCGACTTCAAGAGGCCTTCCATTACCAATGGGGCCTCGTGACTCGAAAGCAGGAGCACGAGCCCTGAAGCAAAGAACGCGGCGACGCCAGCTCCCAAAGCCCGGCGTCGGAAATCCTCGCGCAGCTCGGGATCGCTGGTTTCCAGGGTGAGGAAGACGGCTGCAAGAAAGGCAAACAGCACCAGGGCGAGAAATCCAACGCTGAAGGCAAAGGGAGTGAACCAGGGCTCCACATACTGCTGCACGAAGGTGCCGGAAGGATTTCGCCCGAGGCGGCCTGATGCCACCGCTCCGATCGAGACACCCAGCAGTACCGGGGTGATGACGCTGGCGCTGGCAAAGATCCGGCCCCAGCGTCGCTGGGCGGCATCGTGTTGGCTGTCGTAGGTGCGAAAGGTGAAGGCCGAGCCGCGTAGCACGATTCCGATCAGCATCAGGCTGAGTGGAATGTGCAGCAGGGTGCCGAGCCGGGCATACACTGGAGGAAAACAGGTAAATGTGAGGACGATGGCAAGGATGAGCCACACATGATTCGCTTCCCAGATCGGCCCCAGTGCGTGCCCGATCACTTCCCGCTGACGCTGGCGGCGGGGCCCGGTTGCCAGCAAGTCCCAGACACCGCCACCGAAATCCGCGCCGCCGAAGAGCACGTACGCGTTGAGCGACAACGCCAGAATCGCGGCGAGGATGTGGGGCAGTCCAACCTCAGCCACGCGCCACCCCTGCAGGAGAATAGGTCCGGGTCCACTCGGTCGCCTTGGGGCTGCGGATGATCTGACGGTACAGGAGCCAGGCGACGATTCCCCCCAGGAAGCAATACAGAAGGGTGAACAGCACGAACGGCACCACCAGGCCGGGCATCGGTGTCACAGCGTCCGCGGTCCTGAGTACACCATAGATAATCCAGGGCTGGCGTCCTACTTCGGTCACAGTCCAACCTGCCTCTATGGCGATGAACCCCATGGGAGCTGCGAGTGCGATACCACCCAGCAGCAGGCGGTTCGCCACCAGATCTTTCCTTCGAAGCGCCATCCACCCGATCCATAGCGAGAGCAGCGCGAGATAGGAGCCCAGTGCCACCATGATCTGGAAGGCGGTGTGAACGATCGGCACGTGGGGCCAGTCTGCCCGGGGAAACTCATTCAGCCCTTTCACCACGGCATTGGGATCGTGAAAAGCGAGGAGGGATAATCCGTACGGTATTCTGATCGCATACCGGGTCTCACCGGTCGCCATGTCCGGCCACCCTCCAATGGTCAGGGGAACTGCAGCGGCGGTCTCGAAATGGGCCTCCATGGCGGCCAATTTCGCGGGCTGGTAGCGAGCCACTGACCTGGCGCTGATGTCGCCGGAGATGGGTTGGAGCACTGCCGCGGGCGCGCCAACCGTCAAGGCGATGGCGAGGGCGCGACGATGGAAGGCGTTGTTGGGTTCTATCAGCAGCAGCAACGCATGAATGCCTCCGACCGCAAATCCCGTGGCGGTGTACGAGGCGAGAGTCATGTGCAGGGTCTGTTGGAATGCCATGGGGTTCATCATTCCCGCGATCGGATCGACGTTGGTGATCTGGCCGCGAACCAG